>JAEOTI010000549.1 GCA_016839955.1 Candidatus Hodarchaeota archaeon
GATGGGAAAGAAGAAGATGGACACCGAGTATTTCAACTACTAGAAACCGTTTGTGAAGATCAAAACCTGGGAGAGATTTTAGGTGAACTTCATTTACGAGAAAGTAATTTCTTTCTAGAAAGAGGGGCAGTAGATGCAACAGAAAAATACCTAGAAAGTGCATTAGGTTGTTTTGATGAGATTAATGAAAACCAATTAAATGAGATAACACAAATCTATCTTGCCACAATTCGTAGTCTTGTTCAATCGGGTAAACAAGAAGATACAGGAAGAGTTCTAGATAAAGCGATTGATTTTCTTAAGTCCAATAATAACACTTCCAAAGCAATAGATATATCTATCGAACTTTCTAATGAGTTTATAAATTCTAAAAACTATTCTGAAGCTATTGAGTTAATTGAAAGAAGTGCTGTCCTCCTAAAGGAGGAAGATCCTGATGGGAAGAAATCAGCTAATCTTTATTCTGAATTTAGTAAAAAATTAATCGAAAATAATCAATATGATAAAGGATTAGATTTACTTTCAAAAGCTTCAGAGATATTAGATTCAAGTCAAAAAGATGTATTAGAAGCTTTAGCTATAGAATGTATTCAGTACTCTGACCAAATGCGATTAAAAGGAAGTAAAAAAGACGTTCAAAACTTTTTAGACCAAGCCAGAAAAATTTATGAAAAAGCAGAGGCTCTGGAAGAACTTGGTGAGACTTTCTGTGAACGTATTCAAGGTGCGCTTGTTAATAACGCTTTAGATGATGCTTTTGGGTTCGCTGAATTTGCCGTTTCCCTTCTTAAGACACAAGCGCCCACAAAAGTTGAGGACGCCATAAAACCGCTTATAGAGTACGGGGAATCTTTATTAGGAAAGGATAATTCTACAGCAAAAAGGACATTACAAAAGGCATCAGATTTATACATCAGTGCGGACGAAAAACCTGGAAGGGGAGTAGAGTTACTTGGTACTGAAGCAAAGAAATTCTATGATCTAAAGGACATTCTTACAGCTAGTGAATTAATAAAAAGTGCCTCACAAAAACTATTAGACTCTCAAAGTAAGTTAGAAGCAGCACAAGTTCATATGAAATATGGTAATTTCCTGGTTGAAAGAGAGGACTTTCATGAAGCGTTGAACCAATTCAATAGGGGAGTGGAAATTCTTTCTGAGGCGGGAGACGAAGGAAGAGATGAAATGGTAAGTTTGGTAAGTGGAATGTTTCAACTTGCCAGAGGAATCCTTTCTAGTGGAGAGAAAACACTCGGAGATACCGTTGCTGAACAAGCAAAACAGGTAGTAACTAGGTTTTCACTTCCACAAACAGAAGAACTAGTAAGTGCTCAACAAGCATATATGGACGCACAATTTGATTCAATCTCATTTACAATTGGGGGAGGACCAAAGAAGAAGAAGAAAAAGAAGAAGAAATAAAACTTTGGATTAGTTTGTGAGATCATTGCGAGTGGCATTAGCACAAACAAGAATAGGACAATCCCTGGAAAAGAATTTGGACTCAGCAAAGAACTTACTGGAAAAAGCTGAGGGACTTAATTCTAAAGTTGTATGCCTTCCTGAATATTTTTCTTTTCCCTCATTATCAGAAAGTGTTACTTTAGAACATGTAGAGACCTGTTTTCAGGAATCTATTGCCTTTCTAGAACAAATGTCATTCAAAACCAACCAAATCATTGTGGGAGGTACTATTCCAGAAATCATTGGAGATAATATCCAAAATGTTTGTTTTGTTTATGATTCTGGAAAGAGAATTGCTCGGATAGAGAAACAAAAAATTATTGCTGGTGAAAGTCGATTTGGCATAATACCGGGAACTCAAACAGATATTTTTAAGGTAGGAGGCGTTCCATCAACCGTTAGAATTTGTGCAGATATCTTATTTCCAGAGACGTGCTTTGGGTTAAGAAATAAAATAAATTTATTATTCATACCTCTTATTTCTCCTATACGAGATGTTGATCCAACAAAGAAACATCGAAACTGTCTATTTATTACAAGAGCTTTCGATATCAATTCTTATGTCTTAAAAACGGGAGCAGTTGGTCAAGCACCTCTTACTGGGCGATCAATTGCTGGACGTTCTTTAATCGCCTCACCTACTGGCATAATAACTCATAGTCAAGCTGAGGACAAGGAAGAATTGTTAACAGCAGACTTAGATATCAAAAATTTATGTAAATACGATATAATTAGTGAAATGTTTCCTAATTTGACATAAAATCTAGTTTATCAAAAAATAAATCATTAAGAAAAAAAAGAAAAAGGGAAAGAGAGAAAGAAAATTCTTACTCACTTATTTTTTCCTGCGTATGATGACTGGGACAACAAGTAATGGCAATAATACCATTAGGAAGTCAAATCCAGGAACTGCACCGTCATCGCCTTCTTCTGGGTGTTTATCGCCACCAGGATTCGCTGGTGGGGCAATACTGCTAGTGATTCCGTCTCTTTTTATGGTTATTTCGAGATCTTTCACCTCACCAGATGCAGTGATTGTGACACCTTGACCAGACACTTTTAGACTTCCTTTTCCACTACCTTCGATACCCAAGCCAGCTAACATTCCATCAGCTTCAAAAGCAGTCCAAGCAGTTAGGCTTCCCGAGACAGAAATATCACCAGTTGCTTCACCCATGTCAAGTGGACCACTGATTCCAGCAGACAGGAACGCTGATAGGTATTTGTAACCACTTTCTTCTGAGTAATCTATACCCAAGTCGATTCTGTAACTCACTCCAGGGGGCAGATCCATCTCAGCCTTCATATCTTCTCGAAGCCATGGAAGTATCTCATTTCCGATCATAGTTCCAATCCCATCAAACAAGCCTTGATATATAACCCAATCGGGGGTAACAGCGGGTATTGCAACTTCACCTAATTCTCCAATGGCTTCTGTTGACATTGGTACATTTTCCAATAAACCTGAATATTCGGAAATCTCACTTAAGAATCCATTTACAATAACCCAGTCTGTGAGTTTTTCAAGCGTCTCTGTTTCTTCATCGTATCCCCAAGGCGTCATGTTATAGTAGCAGCCATCGACTGAGTTAATTACTGTTTTAAAGACTGGAGTTCCATCCAAGTCGTTAACTTGGTCTTCAATGTCTTCAGCTGTCATCCCTTGAGTGTCAAGTATTGCTTGAAAGTATTCGTTTACAGATAAATCGAGTATAGCTTCATCAACACTCCAGATAAATTCTGCTCCAGGAGCGATTTCAGTTGGAAGAGGTTTGTTGGATTTAGAAGCAAATTCAGCTTCACCAATGACAGTCTCAGCAGCTCCTCCAGCAGCAGTTGAAGTGAATTCCGCCCTAAATTGCGTTAGAAGCCCGTCAGATTTACGCCAGGTAAATTGGATAGTTATGTCTTCATCTGGGTCATCCCAGGTGAATTTAACTTTCAATTCACTAGTAGTGTTAGTCAAAACTGTTCCATTCTCATGAGCATCGATTGCATCTGAAAGAGCATCAAAATTCTCAGCATAAAATGGAATAGGTATAAAACCTTCACTACTTGAGTCATCTAACCACCAAAAGGCAGAACCAGCAACCCAGCTTAATGCTGTACCGAAGGGGAACGCTAAACCTGCAGGGATAGTGATATCTCGAAGCGAGGGAGGAATGGTGTCATATTCTGGGTGATCAGTTTGAACTGAGATGTCTAGGTCTTGACCAAGAATTCCGAATAAACCCACTTCAAACGAATCTGTTTCAATCTCTGGAGAGGTATCGTCTCGCAGAATTTTAACCCCTATTGTACTATTTTCAAAAGACCCGGTAAAAGTAATATCTTCCTGGTCAAATGCAGGACCAATGGGAAATTCTGCTGAAGTAATTGTGTAGAGAAGCGTGTCACCAACAGTTAGACCGGTATCGGAAACAGCTGTCGGAGTACTTTGTACTGGTACGGTGCTTGTTGATAAACTCCCTATTGATGCAACAAGGAGTGAAAAAACTAACAGAGTACCAATATGTAGTTTTCTAGAAAACATAATATACGTCCTTCCGCGAAAGGTATTTTTTTAGACTACATCATCAAAACGATTAGTAGCAAGTTATTCTAGATTCTTTCTTTTTTTTAAGACTATGCTTTTCCTGATTCATCAAGTGGAAAATACAGGACAATATTGTCTAAAAGAAGGATTTAATCCTTAGAACTGTTATTCTTATTGCAGGAGAATTAATCAAACTTGTAGAGAAGCTTGTAGATACGTTGAATTTTTAATTTACATGTATACTACAAAATTAGATTTTCTTCTTTTCATTTAAATAAAAATAGACTTTTTCAATTTCAGAAGTCATATGTTCTATTGTATGACTCTCAAGTACTCTCTTTCGCCCATTTTTTGCTAATGTTTGTGCTTTGGTGGTATTAGTTAAAAGGTTTCTGATTTTTATGGTTAAATCTTGAGAGTTATTTGGTTCAAAATACACTACTGATTTTGAATCAGATATAAGGTCAATACCAGGAATTTTTGAAGCAATACAGGGTTTTTGTGAACTCATTGCTTCCAGTAAAGAAATACTAGAAGCTTCGACTAAACTAGGTACAACAACTAAATCTACACTAGCAATGAGCCTTGGTATTAAATGATTCTGTACACTGCCTAAAAAATGAACAGATTCTAAAATCCCTCTTTTTTGCGTTATCTTTTCCAAATAAGGTTTTTGGGGACCATCTCCTACAATAAGTAATTGTGCTGAAGGAATGAGATCTAGTACATCAGCGAAGGCTTTAATTAAAATGTGAACTCCATTTTTTGGTACCAATCTACGAATGGCTAGAATTTTTGGATTTGGAAAAGATAAATCAAGCGAAGGCACTCCAGGATTAAATCGAGTTGTATCTACCCCATTTAGTATGACTCGAATCTTGTTTGGAGGAACTCCCCAATTAAAAGCTTTTTTTGCAAATGATTTATCAGTGTGGATTTGAATATCAGCCAATTTTCCAAGAGTAGGAAGTAAAACTCGTTCAGTAAAATTAAAAAAGTGAGGACGGAACATTCCAGGTGAAATATTACGCCATTGTCCATGATAACTTCCATGAAATGTGTTTACAAAAGGAATATTGTTTTTTCTAGAAATCAAATAAGAAATTATTCCCGCAGAATAAATATGTCCATGAACTAAATCTAATGGCGGTAAGGCACCAAATTTTTTTCGTAAATATGCAAAAAGGAAAGATAATTGGTGAGTAAAGGTAAGATTATGTGGTCGCCAAGTTTTTCTTACTAAGTCACCGAAATCAATACGAAATATTGTAATTTCATTCAGAATCTCTTTTGTTGTCTCATTGGGTATTGCACCTGTTAAAAGATAACATTTATGCCCCTTTTTGGAAAGATTAGTTAGTAGAGAGATAATATGAGTCTCGATTCCTCCAGTCGTTGTTCCTTTTGAAAAAGGTCCCAAATCATAAACATGTAGTATCCTCAAATTGAGTCAGTTCAATAATTGAATTAGATGTATAAATCATGGTGGGAATTGTTAATCCTTTTTTTTAACCATCTGACGGTTCAAGCATCCAATCTATACTCTTCATCCAAAAAGTTAGCATCCAAAACAAGAAAATTACAAGTCCTGCATAATCATGAAATTGTAACATTTTTTCAGAACCTTGATAATATCCAACCCAAAAGATCGTAGCAATTCTTACCCAATTTGAGGAGAGAGTTCCAAGGGTTCCTACGAAAAATCCTAATGCTAATCTTTCAGGGCGAGGTTTGTACTGGGAATAAAAATAAAGTAAAGCAAGATAATAAGAGATGCTAAATAGAGCTAAACTATGAATCCCACTACACGCACTGTCAATAGTTATACTTTGAACTTGGCTTCCTTTCGGGAAATAAACTATTGCATTTCCTGAGCCGAGTATAGTATAACTAAAATCAACACCTGATAAAAACCATTCACTAGGGATTTTTGGTTGTAAAAAACCCACTATGGTCCAAATTACAATTAAATTAATGAGAAATATCCAAGGAAGATTAATTATTTCTATTGGCTCCAACTCACTTTTTCGAAAGACAAAGATTGTCAAAATTGTTATCAAAATAGCAAAAAAGGATATTAAAGGAAAATATGCGTAAATCGCGGTAGCCATAATTGTTGTTAAAGAAATTTGATATTTTGCTAATTCGGATTCTAATAAAATCTCATTAAAGGGTGTTTCGAGCCAAAGGAGGAAAATAAATAACCCTGCAGCAAAGGGAATTAGAACTGGTCGGTATCTGACTAAAGGGTGAAACTCTTTTGTTAGGATCCAAATTCCAACTGAAAAAGATAAAAC
>JAEOTI010000550.1 GCA_016839955.1 Candidatus Hodarchaeota archaeon
ATTGGAGAGAAATATATTGCTTGTGTGATTAAATTGTTGAATGTAAGTTGTTGAACATTTTTTCTTGAATAACTAAACTCTAAGTCAAAGTGATAAGGCATATGGACAGATTTCTTCCATACAATCTTATTTATTAAATCTAAGTCAAATACGAAATTAAGTAATTTGACATCATCAATTAATTCTGTTAAAAAGGAATGGTAAACTGGATTTATGGAAAGTACATGGAATAGATAAGACACTCCCAAATAATGGATGAATATTAGGTCTTCTAGCGTTACTTCTTCTTTGGTAAAGCGTTCTTGTTTTCGTAAGGATTCTTTTTCAAAATTACCTCCGTAGAAATCATCATAAGAACGAATAACGTAGTTTTTATCTAATATTTGACTCCAAAAATGGGGAGTATTCTCTAGTGATTTCATTAAAAGTTCTACTAATTCTTCTTTTTCCTTTGAATCTCTAAGAATAATGATTACATCTAAAATAGAAGGCAATGTTAAAGGTGACCAATACCAAGAATATTCACCACCATAAGAAGCTGATTGATTAATGAATTCTTGACTTTCAAAAATTAGATTGTTAAAGATTTGATATAATACTTTGTGATAGCGATTTAGGTATTTATTTCTCTTTTCATTGCCTCTTTGAATAATGTGTTCAAAAGCAGTGATTTTTTTGGGATAATATTCTTCTAATATCTTTTTAAAATCATGAATTGCCGGATAATATGTCGTGTTAAAAAGACTGGAAATTTTCTCTAGTGAAATGTCATCTTGATATAGGAAATCAAATATCTTACTTCTATCAAAGATTCCAGACGCTAGAATATTCTTCAGAAAGTAGTTGAGATAGGATAAATTTTCTAATTGAATGAAATCTTCAATGTTTGGAAATTTCTCACTCTTAGGATAATCTTGGAAATATTCAGTTTTAAATCTCCATATTTCTTCTAGAAAGATCAATACGCCTTCTGGATGCTTTTCCATTCTTTTCGGAGATAATCACTCCATTCAAAGCTCATAATCCCATCAGGAAAAGACAAGTGTCTTGTAAACTGTTTGAAAAAGGCAGTTAATTGATAAATCGACATAGATCCCCAGTTGACATCTTTCCATTGTATATTTTTGATCATTAATTGGTAGAAGGAAAAAATGAAACTTTTTTTGATTATTTTTTGTTCGTCATAATAGTTACGTTGGTGTGGTTCAAGATTTGTATTGTAAGTAGTTACAAGCTTAGAGATTATTACATTAATTATTGTGAGTAAAGAATTTATGCATGATAGACTAGGTTGTTTTAAATTCTTTAATTTCTGCAAACGATCTTTTATTATTGGGTGAAATTCAGCAAAATAATTTAATAATATAAGATAACTTGCGTTCTCACATATTCTTTCTGGAAATGGATCAAAAATATTATCAAAAATCACCTTCACTATATTTGATGACAACTTTGGATCAGATCGAGAGATTTCCTGAACAAAAGTTGCAACTTGTTTAGGTTCGTATTCTGAATTTAGAACATTATCCCAATTAATTCCTATTATCTCCCATGTTCGTTCGTTATCTCTTCGATAAGATCTAAAAAAGTTTTCGCGTGATTTATTCAATGCTTCTGATAGAGATACAAGTTTTTCAAAATTACTTGGGTGGATTTTTTGAAAGATTTCGATTAATAATTTGTCTAGTATTTGCTGATTGGGTATCTTCAGATTAACTACTGTATGGTGCTCCAACAAACCCAATGATAGCTTATCCCGACTTATTGTATCTGCTATTAAGTCAGGAAAGAAATTTATTCTTTCAAAAGTCCTTTTAAATGACTCTAAACTCGGGACATTGGATAATTCGACCTCAGTTTCCCATTGTCTTCGAACGTTTATTAACGTGAGTTGTTGAGGTTCTAATTTCTCTTTAAGTAATGAGATTACAAATTGATGTTTAATACGAATATTTTGGTCATCTTGATAAATTAGACCATCTTTTGCCAAATTTCTGATTAATTTAGCAAATTCAGGAAATTTTTTTTGTGTTAAAAATTGCTTCTGATTATTGTACCAGTTCTCTGCATCTTTGATAGGGTAAGGTGCAATCGTTCTTGGAGAAAATTCAAGTAATCTTCTTAGTAACAGATATTCCCAATTTTGAATAGTTTCTCTACTGGCATTAATACGTACTTCGATTTTTTCTTCAATCCAATACTCTAAGATTCTTTTATAATCATCCTTTACAAGATTGGACTGAATTCTAATGCCGAGGTTATCCTCATGACCATATCGTATCACTAAAGCATTTAGTAGAATTATTAATTCCGTTCCATAGAAGAAATTACCAGCTTGGAGTACGTTTTTTATATATTTTTTCTGGTCTTTTCCAATAAAAACTGCTTTGTAATGATCTTCTGGATCTTTGAAAGTAAAATTACTAATATTATCAATTATTGTATCCACTACTTCAATTGTTAACCGTTCTATTCGATATTCTTTTCTTTCTAATCCCAATTTATCCGCTTTATCCAAAACTTTAGAAAAAACGGGTAAGTATTCTTCAGAAATTGACATAATGACTGCAATATTAGTTATTAGATTTATTTGTTCAAGAAAGTCAATAACAAATTTTTTACATTGCTCTGTATTTTTTAGAAGTTGATCTAGGAAGAATTCACTTTGGTCAAGAACTAATAGGTAGAATGAACCTTTTTGTTGTAAAAGATTGTTTAAAATCTCCAATTTAGGTCTAGTTTCAGGGAGTCTTGAATAATATTTTTCTTTTCGAAATTCCTGTGTCAAAAATTTTGTAATTAGTTTTTCAAGCCATTGATGAAGCTCTTCAAGTGATGAAACTTGATTTGAGTACTTAATAATTCCATTATTAAGAGTGAATAATTCAGAATGGTCTTTAGCCCATCTATTCCTGATGAATTTATTATCATTAAATTCTTTTAGAAATTGAAGAAAAGAAGATTTACCAGAATTTGAAGGCCCATAAATTAATACAAAAGGTTGTTCCCAAGGGTCTTTATAATATACATCGTTAAAGAGCTTAAATTTTCGTATAAATTCTTCTCCACGAAAAAACCAGTGAAAGTTTTCTCTAGAATAAGGTTCATTGACATCTGGAAAGGGTAAAATGTATTGTTTGTCGAAAAGTGTTTCATCTTTAAAGATTTCAAAATGTTGCAATGCTTTTGAGTCATGATCACTA
>JAEOTI010000551.1 GCA_016839955.1 Candidatus Hodarchaeota archaeon
AATAATGAAATCTTCCGAAAATTTTCATCTAATTTCATTGAAGATTTTACCCAAGCTCCTCTTCTTTTCAAAAATAATTGCCAACATATCATTCTTCCAGCGTATATAGATGATTTTTCTCCAAACAACGAGGTATTTCACCAACTTGTTATTAATTTTTTGAATGAACTCCATGGTTATCCAGACGATATTTCCAGGAAGTTTCTTTTGGAATATCGAATTAACAAAAAAAGTCAAGAAGTTCAACAGTATTTAAAACTAATTGAGAGTTTTAAATCAAAATTAAATGGACAAAAGGGAAAGAACATCTCTTTATGTGTTGATTTTTCTCATTGGTATCAAATTTTAGGAAGAAAGAATTTTCTAGATTTTCTCACACATCTCAGAAAAGCTGGCATTAAAATCCAAGAGTTTCATATTGCAGACTATATAACTAGTAAAGACGGTAAAACCTTAGAAAATCTTCCGATAGGTAGTGGAATGATCGCTTGGAGTGGATTCCTTCGCTTTTTCAAAGATTCAAATTTAGCTTTAGTAACCAACGGTGGAGTATCTTCAGTTCAACGAAGTCTGGGTCATTTGGGAAATCTTTCAATTGAAAAGAAGAAAAGAATCGCTGCTAACTCAGTTGTAACAGGTTTCTTTTTTTCTAGGGGCAAAACCTCCTTTTTTCAAGCATCTCCTAGTACAAAGATGGCATACAAATATCTGATGGAGAATAACCTAGGAATAAAAACTGTATTGGATTTAGGGTGCGGAAATGGACGGAACTCCTTTTTTTTATCGAAAAATTTCAATGCCTCCGCTCACCTAATCGATATTGATAGGGATTTGCTCAATTATGTGAAGGAACTTTTCCAGATTTTCAAAGCAGACCCCCCAATTATAGATGTTGTTGATCTTGAGAATCCTGATAACACGGTTTTCAGGAAGAAATATGATGTATTATTGCTTAACTATGTTTTGCAAAATATTAAACCTGAATATTATTTTAATTTAATGAATTTTTGTAGGGAAATTACCAAAGAGATTATAGTTTTTGACATATATATTAATAAACAAATATATCCTGAGGGAGTTGTTTCAAAAAGAGGTGAGAATTACTGGTACGGTTTTTCTCAGGAGGAAGTCTTTAAATTATTTGAAACATTCTTTGATGTGAAAGCGTGGGATATAAGGAAGGGAAAAACTAATCCATTAATGATTTCTTTAATTGGAACTCCCAAAAGGAATATCACTTTTGATGAGACAATGTTCCATAGATATCAAAATGTATCTACAATTAATTATAGTTCGATTCAACGTAAATTAAAAAATAAGACAATACAACCGAGAAAGAAAATAATAAAAGATGAGAAAAGAGAAATCCAAGACTTTGAAGAGAAAGTAAAGATTTATGATCCTTGGGAGAATCTAATATCCCATTTATTAGCTACTGGAATTACTGATGATCAAATAAAGCTGATTAAAACAAATTTGATACAATTGAATTCGAATTTCACTTTAAAATACCCAGACCAGTTGGGGGCCTCTATTTTTTTAACTGCAAGAAAACTTAAAGTTCCTATTCATCTTCAAGAAATTGTTAAAACTATCGGTGTATCCAAAAAAGGTGTTTTTCGTGAAATTAAGAAGCATCAACTTAATCATGACTTTGATTGGACACCTCCAAACTTAGAGGCCTTTTTTCAACGGTATTTTACCTTATTGGAACTCAATACTATAATTAATGAAGAGCCCTCAGAAATTCTTCAAATGATTCAACAAAATTACAACTGTAATTCTCTAGGTTCTCTACCTCATATTTCTGCCCTAGCGATTGCTGTCCAATATTTAAGGAGTTCTGGAGTCAATATTTCTCCTCCTGTAATTGCAAAAAAGCTTTATATTTCTCCAGCTTCTCTTGAAAATAAAATCCAGCTATTAGACGGAATTCAACTAAATCGAAATATAGATGGTTGAAATGAACCCTCAAGAATTTCGAGAACAGGTACCAGTTCTTCGTAATCATAATAAAATTGTTTATTTGGATTCAGCCACTACTACTCTGATACCAGATATAGTTATACATCGGATAAAAGAATTTTATGAAAATATTGGAGTTATACCAGACCGTGGTGCTTATGATATAGTTCTTGAGGCAAATAAACTACTCAACCAGGTTCGAAAGACTGTATCAGGATTTTTTAATGTAGATTCAAACCGTATCGCATTTACAACCAACACTTCTCACGGATCCGCAACAGCAGCAAGTCTTGCTAGACTTGGAAAGAAAGATCGCGTTTTGTTTGCATCAAATCTACATAATTCTTCTTTTTTGAATTGGTTTAGAGCTGTTCGAAGAAATTCGATCCGTTCTTCTTTTATTGACTTAACTCCTGATGGACAGATCTCTTTGAATGATTTAGAAGAAAAATTGAATCAAAACGTAAACAGTAAAACTGTAGTCGTCTTAGATCACGCTCCCATGGGATTTGGAAGCCTTTTACAGATAAAAAAAGCTTCTACACTTATTCATGAGACTGAGGATAGCTTTTTCTTTCTCGATGCAACAAGGACAGCAGGAATAGTGGATATCGACATCAATCGAGATGAGATTGATTATCTTGTTTGTCAGGGCCATACAGGTCTATTTGGCCCACATGGGACTGGAATTCTCGTTTTCCCCGAAAATTCACCAGGAGAGCCACAATATATCGGATCAGGATCAGTAATTTCTTGTTCTAAAGAAGGTTATCAATTGGGAGCTACTTCCAGTAGCATTGAAACAGATGGAACAAACATAGGGGGATTAATTGGGTTACAAACAGGAATTGAGTTAATAAATTCAATTGGTAGAAAAAAAATCAGAAGACATTCCTCAAAATTGCTGAAAATTTTAATAAATGAACTTATTACTCATGAAAATCTGATACTTTATGGTAAGGAGGACACAGAAACTCGTACAGGACTGGTTAGTTTTAATGTGAAGCGGATGAATTGTCACGATGTTGCGTTTTATCTGAACGATTTGGGGAAGATTTTTGTTCGTGCTGGTGAACAATGTAGTCATTTACTTATGAAAGAATCGAGCCTAAGTAAAAACCAAGGATTAGTCCAGATTTCAGTCCATTATTATAATACGAAAGATGATATTGAAAGAGCCAAAAATGCAATAGATGAGCTGGATTCCATATTTTAAGTCTCCTCCTCCTCAAAATTCTCAATTTTATGATGATAACAAAAAATAACTATTTTAATATCATTTGAATTCTGAATCTTTTAAATACCATTTAATCTCTCGTTCTGGAAATTCTGCAGGTTGGAGATTAGTCTGCTCAATCAAGACATATTGCCGACATTCAACAGCTAAATCAATTATTTCTTTCAATTCTTCTTCAGTAATTATCTTATCGGGATATATTATTTTTAACAAACCAGACGCGATTTTTAAGATTGCCTTTTCTTCTCGTATTTTTAAATCAGGCCCGAATTTAATCCGTTTTCTGAAAAAGGATTGGTAATTACATTCCCTAAAATTATTGTAGATTTCACTTAAGTAATCTGTTGCAAAACCAAGTACATTACGAGCAAGATGTTCCGAGCTTTTCCCGATCTTTGGAAGTTCCCACCCTGGAATAAAACCACAAAGCCGATCCATAAAAGCCGTGTCTCTCATTATTTCTGGAAAATAAGTACTTAACGCACCAGCAGGATTCGAATCCTGTCCCATGACAAGATTACCAACCATTACTATTGAGGCTTCAGATGGAACTTTCTGCTTCCCCCTATCATAATTTCCGCTATCCATATAGTCTTTTAACTTACCAACGATTTCATCACCATGACCAAATTTAATAAATGAGATTTCATCAAATACAAGAGTATCATAACAAGCAAGAAGACCAGGGGTATTTCTACCTAGATGATAGAATAAAACAGCTGGAGAAAGTTGCCCCCCTGAAATTACTCGAGAATGTGAAGAGATATTTCTAAAAAGGTAAGTTTTTCCAGTTTGTTTGGGGCCGAATTCTGCTAAATGGGTATTTGTTTCGACCATGGGAATAATTCGTAATATAAAGACTAATTTTTGCCTTCTTGTGTAATTATCTGGATTTAAACCATAGGAGTAAAATAGTATGTCAAGCCACTCATCTGAACTAAAGTTACGACGCCCCTCAATAAAAGCCTCTAGATCGATTCGAGAAACTTGTAACGGTTTAATTTCTATTAGCCTGATAGTATTATCTAAATCATCTAAGTCTAGTGTTCCAGCTCCCCATAAGCCTTCTAATAGAAGCTGAGGATTTTCTCTTACAATTTTATCTACAATAGTCCCAGAAATATTTAAAACGGGAATCTCTAGGACATATTTGTCGCCAGAAATATCAACCTTTGCCTGGAATTCTGCTATAACCCTTAAAATTCTTTCTTCTTTCAATTGCGCTAAAAATTTTTGCTTTTTTCTTGGTGTAGGTATTTTTTCTCGTACAAAATCTATAAGTTTGTTTGTATCCATTTTTTGAGTATTTGGGTCAATAAATCGTGATAATACCCATTCTTGGATATATTTAGGCAACAAGCTTATTTCATCTTTTGGTGGTTCCTTTATTACAAGAACCCCAGGGAAAGTATCTTTTAAGCGTGTTTGAGTATCATCAGACATTCTTACCAGTCCTCGGGTAATGAACGATCAATTTTTAGCCTCTCTTTTCTACCTGGACTTACTACAGCCTCTTTAATTACTTTTATAGTTCGTGGATTTCCAGCGAGTTTGTGGTTAAGTGTTATGGTTATCGGTCTAGGACCTTTTTCAAAAGGACCAACACTTAGAGGAGTAGAAATAATATCATTTTTCTTGATTTTAGGAAAATCAAAAATTTTTGTTTTACCGAAACCTTCGATTATAAGCTCAAGATCAAACGCTGGGATAGGGTTTGGATTCATAATATTGATCGTAACAACACTTTTTTCAAATGATCGGAGCTCAATTTGAGGAAAAAGGTTTAGCTCTTTTAGTTCTTCTATACTTTGCTCAAAAACCTCTAATGGAACTATTGCTTCATAAAAGGTTAATCCACCATGGTGCAGCTTTTTTCCGATGTCTTGAGTATAAAGAGAAAAATTTTGGGGAACAAAACCAAGTAAATCAACCCTGTTCAGCTTTCCAGCAAATTTTTGGTATTTGGAAAGCCCATATTGATAGAGTTCATTAGGTGGAATGAAGATGAAATCATTTCCAAGTTTCGCGGTTAAAATTGCTATTTTTTCAAATGGAGTTAATTTATGAAGATTTGGGTAAGAATTGAAGGCTATATAAAAGTACCGCGGTCTTCCTTCAATTAAAAATCTTTCTTCTGAGTTAAATGTCTCCTTCTTAATCTTGTTGATTAAAGTAGAAAAACCGGGAGAAACAGAGGTTTGAACACATCCGTGATCGGCAGTAACGATAAGAGATGTGTCTTTATTGACAAGGATGCTCTTCATGTGTTTATCCAAAAGAGACCTGAACACGGGTTTTAAGGAGTCTACTTGAACTTTGGGATCATCCTCAAAACCATGGGAGAATTTATCTACAAATCGATATATTAGAGCTGCTACTTTCCTTTTTCCCTTGTAAACTTCATCCAAACACTTTTTAAAATCCTTCAAATGTCTTGTATACGCAATCTCACTAGATGAGAGTCCACAGGCATGAGCAAGTAATTTGGGTTCATCTCCCATTGCAATTTTTTTACTTTTACTCAATTCGATTAGATCAATCTGTTTCTTTCCAGAAAAAAGGCTCCATCTGGAGATATGAGTAATTGTTGGTATAAATGAAGCAATACGACGCCTCTTACCTCTGGTTACAAATCCCCTCTCCAGGAGCATGTCCTTCAAAGTAAAAAAAACACCAAGATTCATTCCATCGATTACTAACAGTACGGGGATCCTATTTTTCGCCAAAATTTCTTTAATCATGTTTGGTACAGCAGCTGTAGTCTTTTCAGTTTCTTTATTATCACTGATAGTAATTCTAATGTATTTTAGGAAGAAATTTTCAAATTTAATCATGAGCTTCTCTTTAAGGTCATAATATGCTTTCAAAAGTGTTTGAATCGTTGGATTTGGTTCAAATTGCTGGTAGTGAGATAAGATATCGGCGGCCCAATCGCCCTCTATTATTTTTTCTTCATATAATTGACACCAATCCCTCCAGCTAATGGGATCACTCGTTTCAAGGTAAGCATTAATTCCCATTAATTTTTGCGAATTTTCAAGCCTTAAAATTGTTTCCTCTATTGCTTTAATAGCTAGACAGAACTTAAAGACTTTACTAATACGACGAATTGTCTCCTCAAGAACACGTGAACCTATTTCTTTATTTGATTGAGAAAAAGCACATTCTAAGGATGTCTTCTCAACTATATCTAATTCTTCTTTAGTTAGTCCCAATAGATGATTCAGACTTGAAAGAAAATTGTCTTCAGACAAAAATTTAGCGTTTTCAACGTTTTTAAGGCATCGTAAAACTGTAATATTATTCACTATCAAATGACTGATGACATTCATGGATTTTTCGAAGTGTTTCCATATAAAATGCTTCTCTTCCAGCCTTTCATCAGGGATTTCAAGTCTAAGAAGTTCCTCAATGTGCCAGTTCCAAAATTTGAAAGCTTCCTTAATTAGAAAATCGTCAATACTCTCAAGTGGTTTAAGAACTTGATATACAATCTCCCTCTCAAGAAAATCTTCATCCTTTGTTTCAAATGAATTAATCGCACTACTAATAAAATTTCTTTCATTCTCTTGAAGAATATCTAAATCGATATTAATCATGTAATATCTTGTAATGGAACGAATTAACTCTCTTGTTTCTTTAGTATACTTTGCTTTTAAATTAATTTCCCTCAGAGCCAATAGGGAATCCATTACTCCCCCAACAGATACTACATCTACACGATTCACCATTCCTGAGGCAATAAAAATCAGAAATCTCGCTAATATTAGACTAATATTTTCATAATTCGGATTAAGCCTTAACAATTCTTGCCAATAGTTCAAATCTACATTAAGTAAATTCAAGTCATCAATGAATTGATCTGAAATGAGGAAAACAGGATCCTCTTTTAAACCAAGTCTTTGAAAGAAAAAATCAGCTTTTGAAATTTCAATACTATCTGTTTGCTCTCTGATAGAAACGAAATTATAAGGGGGAAGATCAAATTTAGTAGGAATTCGTATAATACTTCTTCCGAGCTTTTGTCTTATTTTTTCTATATTTCTTTCCGCTTTTGTAACATCTTGCTGATTGTTGATTGTTATTAATTCCGCATTCAAAATTCTAGCAAATTCAAGGATTTCTCTTTCTATAAGGTTGTTTGGATCGCAAATTAGATAAAAAGGGAAATTAAGGGAAGTAACCTTTTTGCCTAAAATCGTATTATCAAAAAAGTCTTGGCTACTCACTCCAATCCCTTCTTTATATCATTTATGATGTTAATTCTATTAGGTGAGAAAAATATTTATCCTTGGAAAACTTATCGAATAATTTAACTAACTGGGAAACACTAATTTCCGTTTTGCCGAGAGAAAGGGCTTGATTTCTAAACTCTTTCAAGAACTGGGAAAGATCTATACGAAGATCTACGTCTGGACCAGGCCCTGATGGCCGAAGAAATTCTATTAATTGAGGAATTATTATAGGTAATAATTCTACTAATTGCCGCGAATCATCTTTGGTAATTTTTTTATTTATCAAAATACTTTCGCAGGTCTCAGTGAAATTCTTGAACTTATCATTTTTGATTGACACATCCTCGCTAAGTTCTCCTGCATTATCAATAATTAATTTCAGATATTGGGCTAATACTCCATATGTCTGGTTTTTTAGTTTTGTCATCTCATCTAATTCAGACTTTTCTCCAGAGACTAGGTTTTCAAGAGGTATCGTGCATTTCGAGCATACAAAAGGCGTAATTTCGATTCTTCCAGTCAGAGGAGGATCAATTTTAATTTCACAAATACTCTGATTTAATTCGAGATGCTTCTTAATCAAACTCTTAGGGGTAATAATCCCAGGTAAGGGGTGATTCTTTACCGCTAAAATAATATTCCAACTCGAATGATCTGTTATATCAGCGATGATCTTTTGTTTTTCGCTATTGATCTTATTATGGACATCTGCATAAATAATAATTGCTTTTCGTAATGTTTCTTCAATTTCAAATCGGATTTCATCTTTAATCTGTTTAGATTTTATCCAGTTAAGTGGCTTAATCAATGAAGTTTGGATCTCTTCGTTGCTATTAATCATTTCATTCCTTATTTTTTCATTTGTACAATAATTTATTGAATTTTCAATGAAGGATTTGGTAACATTATTCTTAAACTTTGAAACAACATCATGAAGAAAGTCCTTTGATTCAATAATCCCTTTAACATTCTCTATCTTTTCCGCAATCTTCCAAAATTCTTTAGTCTTCTCTTCCTCTGTTAATTCAACCCCGCATATAGAAATTAAGGCGGTAAAACCATCGACATGATCCTTGATTTTAATAGACGAATCTATTGTCTTCAATATCCCTGTAATATCTTCCAGTTCTCTTTTATCTTCTTCATCAATGTCTTCTGCTGAAATATTCATCATAAAATTTATATTTGAATTCCATATGATTAAGGATTTGCTTAAATCCTTAGTTAGATCTCTCCAAGCTTTATTTTGCTCATCAGGTCCGAATCTTGTATCAATAATTGAACCTGATTCTAATAATAAATTGGATATTTGATTAATTAAGATTCGTTCATTTGGAGTTGGATTCCATACGTTTTTCTTTTCGTAACCACTGTCTTTATGTTTTGTTATCTCTTTAGCTAAATCGCTTTTTTTGGCTTTTTCAAATTTTGCAGCTTTGGCGTGAATTCTAAACTTCCCCAATTTTAAGGCAGATATGATAAGTATTTCAATTAAATGGATTGAAAGCCCGAATGGTGGGTCATTTAGAGTTTTATAAAGTTTTGAAAACGGTGTTTCAAGACTTTGATCATCTACCCAATTACAAATTTCATTCCATATTTCTGGGACATCTGATCCAGAAAGACTCGGATCAACAAAAAACGCTTCATCCTCTTTTATTTCCACTAGTTTCAAGGCCCTCATAGTGTTGTCCAAATGCTTTTTTAGTTCCCCATCCATACTATCATCAAAAGGAACTTTACCATGCTCGATAAAGTTATCAATGATTTTATTTGATGCCCCTCTATTCCTAATGTCTGACATATCCCAAGGAAATTGAGGAAAACGGTTTTCAAGAAATTTCTTAAAAAGACCTTTAAAGTCAGTTGATTGAATCTCTGGATATTGAGGTTCTGAAAATTCCTCAGAAAAAAATTGAAATGTTTCTGGGTGTAAGAAATGATCAATAATATTAGAAATTTCAACTTGAAGCTGATTCCACCAACCCTCAATAATTGGGCGGTACTCTAGAAAATCAGATCGATTTTTAAGAGAATCTAGGGCTTTACTCTGGGCTATATTCTCCCTATCAAGAAATCTCAAGTGTTGAGGTATGGCAACAATGTTTTTACCAACAGCAAGAGATTTGGCAACTTCATTAAATTTCTGCGCATCGTAGTTTACTGTAAATTCAGGAATGATATATGTAACAACAGCATCAACACCCCTAGGTTGGCCTGCAACGAATTTCTTCATCATATCGGGAGACTCAATAACTGTCCATCGAATTTTAGCAGTTCGAGGGACGTTCATTATGATTTCTTCTGTGGTTTGAATATCTATTAATTCCTCCATTAAAACCTTGTATGGATCAATTGTTTCTTTAATTTCGTCAAGTTTTTTCTCAATCTCCTCTCTTGGAACAATTTGCTTTTCAATGCCACACCCTCCAGCTTGTACGTCAAAATAAACTTGGCTAGATGCCCTGGTAAGGAATTCAAAAACGTTATTAATATCCTCTTCCGTTTCCATCAAGCAATGAGCCATTACTGCTGAACTAGTTGGATAAGGAAATGCTCCTTTCGATCTTTCAATAATGGCCAATGATTTGACAACCTTGTCTTTAAGTTTTTGATTTTTAGGGTACTGAATTACTAAAAGACGATCAATGATTTGGTGAGCGGATTCGGTTATTAATCCTGAGGATTCACTTTCCAGAAAAAAATCATAAACACTGCTTAACATGGCTAGATTTAATCGGTCATTGATCAAAACTTGTTGATTTTTCATAGTTTGAAATGTATTTCGAATGTACGTACTAGATGTTCTTTCTTGCTGCATTAATCCCGATATGTTGGGAATGGTTTTGATTACTGAGCTATGAAATGGAAAAAGATCGAGTTGATCGACTTTCATATGCTGTTTTCTTAGATCTTTATTTAATGGAAGTAATAATTCAATAATCTTTAGATCATTCTTAAATTCCTCAAATTTTGGTCCACGATTAAAGAGTGATTTAGCTATTTCTGAAAAATCGGTTCCTAATATATTGGGCAGGTTGTTAAATCTGGCACTAACTCTCTCCATCTCTTTTTCGGAGCCAAATTTTTCTTTAAATATATCTAGCGCTGAGTGTTGGGACACTACCATGCTAATAATTTGAGAAGCGTTTACTTGCTCAGCAAAGGTTTGTAACTTGATTAAGTCAGAATTAAACCTTCCAAAATCACTAGCTACCTTTAAATAGGCTGTTAATTCGTCTATCAAAAAAACAACTCCATCAAATCCTCCCTCTATACCTTTTTCTTCTAATTCTGGAATAATTTTTTCTAAATGTAACTCTTGATATAAATTAGCACTTAATCCAGTAATTTCAGTGAAAGTCTTATTAAATATAGTTAGGGCCGAATACTTTTGATTTTCGAGGTTCTTAATAAGTTTCTGGACTGTTAGACCTTGAGTTTGAAGTGATTCTTCCCAAGCTTCAGCAATAGCCTTTTTTTCCCTCAGTATTTTTTCTAAAGTGAATCTAGCTTGTCCATATATTGTTTGAAATGTTGTTAGCTCATTCATTTCGTTTTTAAGTGTCTTCTCGATTTCTCTGACGACATTTGTGGTTAAATCTGTTTCAGTCCAATGATGTAAAGGTAAAATAATAATTAAATACTTCTTATCAGCCAATAATTTTATTTGGTCTATGATGAAAGGATAGCTTGCGAATCGTTTCTCCAATCTCAATAAATCATCTTTATCGGTTAATGATTTTATAATTTCATATAGGAACAAGAGAAAGTAAGATTTTCCCTTTCCCATTGATGCCGTCAACATACTTGATCTAGCGCTAAATATCGGCCGACCTTCAAGAAATCGAGACGATGGCGTTCCACTGAAGGTACCAAGAACATCACAATAGAGATTAGCCAATTCTTCAGTAATCACATAATTAGCCCGAAGTTTCTGGACTTTCTCTTTTTTCTGCACCCATCTAAGGTCTATAACTGGGTCAAATTCTTTGAGTTTCATAACATCTTGAATTTGAAGAGGTTCTTTCATAATTATCTCTCCATAATTTAGGATAAATCATATTTACTATATAATACCCACGCATTTGTATTAGGATCAACGGAGAGTGGTGGTAACATGTTTTTTGCTTTGGCAATATGTTTAAGGTCATTTAAAGTGAAATCAAGGATAAATAATCTACCATTTGGCCAGTTTTGAGACAAAAATCTCAGGGTTGGAAACCTAGGTACATCTTTAGCTAATTTTAAAGAAGTGATCTTTATTATGAGAAATATAGGATTTTCAGGAATATCCCTTGACAATGAAGTGAACACTCCACTTAACTGTTGATTATCCATCAATTGAGAAACAGAAGCATCAAGGCCATCAATAATAATCGATTTCTCATCGGAATCCTCGAAATTTCGAATATAATCAATAAATCCTTGAGGACGTACAATTTGTTCGTTTAAATCTTTTTCTGGCGTGAAAACATATTTAAATTTTCTCTTCTGACAAAATTCTTTCGCGAAGAAAGTTTTACCTACTCCTGTTGCACCACAGATAAAAAACATGGATCGAGGAAAAGGATTGAATTCAAGGATCTCATCAATTTTTTTCTCAAGAAATTTTTGAGAAAGTGTCAATTCTTCTATCATTATTTGTTCCCAATCAAATTCATTCACGTAGGAATTTTAAGGGGCGACCGATAAATTCTGGATTTATCGCATATTGGTCCAATCCACCACATTTTTCGTGTTTTAAAATAGACAACTCTTCCATTTCCACGATTAATTCCAAAATTTGGTTGAAAGTTATCATAAATATCGCTCCAAGAAATCCAGAGTCTTGAAAATTGCGAGTTGGAAGATTTGGTAGGGATTTTTCTCTGATATAATTTATTAAGACATAGACCGCGGTTGGAAGTTTTGGCCTATATGGTCTTAATCTTAATCTATTTCCATTCTTTCTGAAAATTCTCAGAGAGCCAAATGCGGCTTTATCGTAAAGAGTGGCTAATAAACGGGAATGTTCCTTTGCATCCTTTCCTAGGTTCCATTTACTACCTGCTATTGATTGTAAATCACTAATGTTTACATCATATGGGGATTTCTTTCTTTTATGTAGAAGATAGACATCAAAAAGCCATCTAAAGTACGCGTTATTCCGTGTTAACTCGTAATAGCAGATTTCCTTTCCGATTATCTTTTGTGAACCCTTCAAATTCACATAAATCTTTCCGGAATCTGTTAAAGTTATCTCCCCCCTTTTTTCTATTTTTATCAAATTTATGAAGCGTAATTGCTTAATCAGTTCCTCAATTTTCGGGATTCCAGGACGATTTATTAACTCTTTTGCTAATTCATGCTTTGTCTTAGACTCATCCTCTAATAGAGAGGTAATTTCGTCAAGTTCTTCAAACTTGAAAGCGAATCCATATCCTGGATCCATCTCTATGATTTTTTTCAGATGAAAATCCAACCAACTTCTACATGATTTCTACACTTGAATGTCATTAACTTAAAAGTTTTCTATTTCGCTGATTATGTAAATGCCATCTAGGAGTGTTAATAGATAAAAAAATTTCTTAGTTAATTAAGTTAAAGGTTTTATATCGATAAAAGTGGATTCCTGTAATGAATTATCATGGTAATTGTTTAATCTCTTCCTTAATGACTTTGTTTAAAGGCAACAAGTAATTATGTTGTAGGGAGGGCTGTTGTAAACATTCAATAATTATATTTGCTAGTTTCTCTCCCGTTAAGTTGCTTATATCTTTGAAGTGGGTTATTTTTTCCCACAGTTTCCTCCAATTGATATTGAAGAATAAGAATCAACAGGATCTAACGGCAACAACGGCGATACTCGTGAATCAATTGCGCGAATCCAAGTTTCTCCAGTAATTCACATAAAATCTCAACCGCTTGGAAATGTTTGGCTTCCTGTTCGTTCCAGAGGGACGAGACGACGAAGTATGGAATCAACAAATCGAGCAAGAAGAAGCTGAAGTACGTCGACACATGAAACATTGGCTCCCTCTCATCGGAAAAATTTGATAGCGAATGCTGTTACCCCTTCTTATCCTAGAGATATTAAAGAGAGAAAAAAATCACGTGATTTTATACTCGAATAAGCAGCAAAGTATCATGAATCTATTGATGCAGATATAGAAGAGGATGACAGTATATTTCAATTATCTTTATCAATAATCTTAGGAAGTCAATGAAACTAGGAATATTATTATAATCTATTTGGGTTCTGAAAAATTGTTTTCAGATTACCAGAGTACCATTGATTTTGGTAGGTGACTTAATTAATTCCGATCTGGAATTAAGAAGAATGGTGATTTTGCCTATGGGA
>JAEOTI010000552.1 GCA_016839955.1 Candidatus Hodarchaeota archaeon
ATATAAAGGTACTAGTCACTATTCCTTTATATATTCGAAAAGAAGTTGTAGGTTCAGATTTTTTGGTCAATATAATGTATATGAAAATGAAATCAAAACCTCTTGGGAAAACCAAGGGGAATCAGAACCCTCCCAGAGAAAATTCAGCAATTGTGCTTAGTCCTCCCTCTGACTCATGCTATTTCCTTTTTTTCGTCGCAAAAGCTCTTGAAAGACTTCTTCAATCTGCGAGAGTCAAAAATCTCTTGTCAAAACACTCTCACGAATTTGTAATTTTTGAGCTTGAATAAGTCTATTAATAAGTCTATTAATCATCAACGTGGCCACGATATCGTTAATCAACGTAATAAAAGGGCAGAGAATTACACGTCTATGCTGAAAAGTAATTAAGATTATATTTTATTCGGAAGTTTGTGCATGATTTTAAGAACGGTTGAAATTACCAACCTACGAATGTTTGAAAATGTAAAGATCGAATTCTCTTCATTCACGATTATTATTGGAGCCAACAACTCTGGAAAAACAACACTGATAGAGACATTAAATAGATTATTTAGGGTTAATAACCCCATGAGTAATATTTTTGAAGAGGAGGAGTTCAGGGATTCATCAGAATCGATTCAAATAAGACTTTCCTTTGATACTTTCTCTGATGCTGATAAAGCACTATTTATTGGGAAAATTCATCAGAATTCATCTAGTAATGAGCTAGAACTTATAATTCAATATCAACAATCAATAACTGAGGACTATCCTATTTGGAAATTTCTGTATCCAGACGACAGGGAGTTAAGATTGGTTGAAGCTAGGCACTTACGCTACTTTCTCTTCTATTCTCATACTGTCCGTGGTCCTCGTGATCACCTTCGACCACAGAGAGCTGGACTGTTTAAGGATTTGATTAAAACTATTAGATTTTCAAATGACGAAACAGAACGAATTCAAAAAGCTGTTTCAGCCGTGAATCAGCAATTAAAGACCATCTCAAAACTTGAAGAATTAAGGCAGACTTTAGACAACCAAATTACTGAAGATCTTCCTACTCCCTTCAACCTATCTTTTAGTTTTTCCTCCGAAGAACCACGAAAGCTATTGAAAAGTATTTCAATATACCTTGATGAATTAGGGAGAACAGATTCTATTTTTGAATATGGATCGGGGTATCAGAATTTAATTGCGATTATCATGTTTTTTTCTCTTGTTTCAATGAGTACTGAGAGACAAGCGCTATTTTTAGGGATAGAAGAACCCGAAGCGCACATGCATCCGCAGTTATTGAAAATCTTATTGCGATATCTGAAAAATCAATCTGCTCAATATCAAATAATTCTAACGACGCACTCTCCTCTAGTGGTTCGTGATTCAGACGCATTTAATATTGTAGTATTGAGAAGAACAAATCAATGCTATGTGAGACAACTTCCTAAGTCATCCCAAGAATTTTACACTGAAAAATTATACAAAAAAGTAACCACAGAATTTTGTGAAGCGTTGTTTGCTAAAGGGGTGGTACTTGTGGAAGGATTTAGTGACCATGTTGTTTATCAAGGACTATGGGACGATTTTTATCGGGGAGATGCTTATTTTTTCTCAGGTGGAGGAATTGCCTCTACAGCAGGAGCGACTGTTCTCGTAAAAATAGCGAAGGCCCTAAAATCCTTTGATACGCCTATTTTCTACCTTCTCGATAATGATGATGAGGGTATATTAGCATTTAAGCAATTAGTAGATGCAGGAATGTCTCCGAGTCCTCCTCAGTCCATATCTGAGAATCAAATTCCATCACATGTCAATAGTCAATCGAACTCGAACATAATGTTTGTTACTCCTCTGGAAAAGTTAATGCTTAATTCGAATGAGTCGATTGTAGAAGCAGCGATAAGAAAATATCCTAACCAGTCTTTAGTGGATAATTTTTCGCAAGACATTACAGATCCTACCAAAACCCAACAAGAAATCAATTCAATATTCTTAAATAATATGAAAAAAGATAAAATTCTCCTTGCTTTCAATTTTTTAGAAGAGGTGCAAGAGAAAACTGACATCGAAGGGGAATTTACTGATATTCTGGATAAAATAGAGGAGTGGATTGGAAATATCAGATAGAGAACTGGTTTTCGATGAAGATCAAATTCAAGCAATTAATCACGGGGATGGCCCCTGTGCAGTATTTGCAGGCCCAGGCAGTGGAAAGACATTAGTTCTAACGCAAAGGGTCTTTCGTTTGATACGTGAGAAAATAGTGGAGTATCCCTTCAATATCTTAGCTATTACGTTCACTAATAGAGCAACAGAGGAAATGGAGAGTAGATTGAAAAAACTTTTAACTAGACGAGAATTAGATCGAGTTAAAATCTCAACTTTCCACTCTTTCTGCAATGAAATCCTCATTCATTATGGTTATCTTATTGGTTTTGAGGATTTTTACATTTTCGATCCTCTAGAAAGTAAAAGGTTAATAGATGATTTTAAAAAGAGACGAAGTCCAGTGAGATATCGTCAATTATCCGAACCAAGATATGAGAATTATTCAAAATGGCTAAGACATCAGTATAATCCAAGGATTCCTAGAATAAGGAGAACTTATTCAGATCTCAATCAATTCTTTAAAGATTATCAAGCGATGGATTTTGCACACATTTTATACTATACTCATATGCTATTCCAACAAGAAGAATGGGTTCTATCACTTTACCAGATTGCTTTTCCATATGTCTTAATTGATGAATTCCAAGACACAAATGAAATCCAATACAAGATTGTACATCAACTATGCTCTGAATCAAGAAATATTTTTATCGTAGGAGATGATGACCAACAGATTTTTCAATTTCGTGGAGCCTTGAATGAGATTTTTTCCAGATTTTATCTTGATTTTGACAGTCAAAAATTAATCCCTCTCAGATATAATTACCGGTCTGGCCCTGAAATCGTAGATAGAGCACAGGAGATTCGTGAGCAAAAGACAGAGGTAATGGATAAAAACATGATTCCATTTAATACTGAAAGAGAATGCCTTGTATTTCAGCAGGAGCCTTTTGATTCTATAGAGGAAGAAATAGACTTTGTCATTGAAAAAGTCCGATGGTCAAACGAGGAAAAGCAAATTCCCTTTCATGAAATAGCAATCTTGACTCAACAGTGGAAGTATTTAGAGAATTATGTTAATCATTTAGAAAACCAAGACCTTCCCTTTCGGTTTCTACAACCCACAAATTTTCAAAATAAGGTAGAATTCCCTATTGCTACTATTATATTAGCCTTTTTACGATCAATTCAACGTCCTAATTCTAATTTTGAGCTTCGAAACCTTACACTCTCGTATATATCAAACAACTCGTTATCTAGAGAACTATATGAATCAATTCCAATGCAAGAAGAATATACTGAAGTCAAAGAGTTTATAACTGACATGATTCAAGATGAACTGTTGGAAGACATTATCAATTTAGTAGAAGATCCAGAAGAAGAATTACTTCCTAAATTAAATGAATTAATCGATCTCCTACAAGGATCCTTAAATAATCGTCCTAAAGAAACAATTGAAGATGCCTTTTTGGATTTTCTTCTTGAGTATTTACAAGAACGTACAAAAACAACGTTCAATTTAGGACGTGTAGTGTCCGAGTTCCTTTTAAGAGGTTATCATGAATATGTTGAGGAAAATAAACTCAATCTGAGTACTTATCACACTTCCAAGGGACTTCAATTTGATGTCGTGTTTATGGTAGGCTGTCATATTCAAAGAAATATAGACGACGAAGAAATCAATAAAACGTTTGTTGCATTCACCAGGGCCAGAAAGTACATCTTTTTAACCTGTGTAGAAGATTATCCAAGGCATCTCGAAGAGTGATTTCTATCTGGATCAGAAATCTGAAAAATCTAATTTTTGAATTGCATCCCTTTGTCTGCGGTTCTTTCTTGAACGATTTTTTGATCAATGCCCAGCTGTTCTGCCTTACTGGTCATGGCCTTCCGATAGCAATCCGCAGTGGTCTCTCCATAACCAGTTTGTAAAAGGACAAAGAGTACCTTCCTTTCATAACTGTCAGTTTTAAATTCACACTTCTGGGCACTTCTGTCCAGTTTCGTGGAATTGCTTTTTTTGGCACGATTTTTCCCAAAAGCTATTGCTTCTTTATTCAGGTTTCTTGTTATTTCTTATATCCTCACAAAGAATAAGGACGAGTAGCAGAAGGGTGATGAAAGAAAAATTGCCGCAGAATTTCATCGATTTTATTCTTGAAAGGTTGAAACACGCTAGTACTAACAATGGGTTGGGCTAGGTATTCTGTATATTGGTGGATAAACGAGTGGTATAGCTGGTCAAGGATTTTGCTTAAGTCAATCTGAAATTTCAGGTCTGTCAAGACTGCGACAATAAGATCGGTCTTGGATTTGAAAATTATCTTGGTATATTCCAGATGCAACTCTGAGATGTTTTCATTCATTGCAGTCTTCATTATATTATTGATTACAGTAAGTAAAGCACTGAAGAGATCGATGTGATCCACATCCATTGTCTGATAGTCGTGTGTCAGTAAACACTTGCCTTGGTGGATAATGATGACACTCTTGATCATTGTCTGACAAACCTGGATCATGGCGGTAAACCTACTGGGGTTCTGGAGTCGGTGAAAAGGTGGCTCAAATATCCACTTATCCCCCCACATAGGAGAATCACTGGCGACGTGTTATACCATATTCGTAGAGTTACAAATAGGACAGAAAACGATACCACTAGTCCTAGTAGCATTCGCCACGAATGAAAAAACTCTCTATGGTTCCAATCTGTTGGGGGTTCGAGGATATTAGGGAGAATAGCCCCAAGACCGCCTCCACTGAGCATTAAAACACTTGTTACTACTAAATCGTAATTTGGCATCCCCTCATACATTAACAGTCCGACCCCACCACTGATGATTCCGAGAATTGCGTGATTCTTCACATTCATATCCAATCTACCCTTCTGGTCACTTTTTTCATCTTCGGATAACTCATCTAGAAATACATATATTTAAAGTTTGCCATAAGTCTATCAAAGTCTACATATATAGATGAGAGTTATCTCATTACTTATTAATCCGGGATGAAAATGACATCTCCGAATTATATGTCCAAGCGCAGGTCAAATATCGAAATATTGAAGTCCCTAAAAGAGTTTGTAGAGAATAAAAAAAGGGAAGGGGTACAAGAATTCTTCAAATCAGAATTGAGAAGTTCTAAGGATAAAGTGTTCCCAAAGACTGCATTTAGTTTTTTCCAAATTATTGAAAAAGCACAGACAGAGTTTCCCCGAATTAAAGTACGAGAAGTAGGAGGTAGTACTCTAATCAGTATCTTGAATGATTCAGAAACATTTGTTGAGTTAATTGACAAATTAATTGCGGATGTCAGACTTTCTAAAGAGACATCTGCAGAATTAATTACCCTCCGTACCAAACTTCAATCGGGGGAGATTGATGACCAAAAGTGAGATGCATGTGGTGGTATTAAATGCCCGATAGAGACCATGTTTATCAGACAACTCTCAAGGATATAGAACAACTGAAAAAGGTGCAGTTGGAAAACCTAGAGTCGTTGAAGACGTTAAGCGAATTAAAGAATAATCAACAGATACTTATCGACCAAACAACACGAAATGTCTATACTGCAACTGATGGGCAGGGAAATAAGAAATTTACCAACGAAACCATGCGGAATACAGAGATCAATAGAAAATTGGCGGAATCGGAAGAATAAAAAACGCGGAAAAAGAGGATTGAAGAGATAGACACGAAGATCCTACAGAACAAAATCGAACAGGAATATTTACGGAACATGATTGCGGTCAATAGAAAATATATCGGATCAGAGATGATTCAAAATGAATAAGAAGGTATGTGTTTGTAGTGGATGATTATTATTGTAGTTTGTGCGATACAAAGCATCTCAAAGTAGTTAATGAT
>JAEOTI010000553.1 GCA_016839955.1 Candidatus Hodarchaeota archaeon
GCCTTAAAACTAATATTAGAAAGCATAGAGTTGGAGGATCAATTTTGCGTTTCCACTATAAAACTAGGACAACATGGATTTTCATCAGAATTCTAATATTCTTATTAGCCTTCACAATCATCCCAGTTAGAAATATTTGTTGTGCTACGTCTGATAACCAATCGATTGTTATATTGTATGATGTTGGGCATGGACAGGTTTTTAATGAAACTCATTTTTCAGCAGCTTTCGAACATTTAGAAAACATGACTGATTTTGAAATAGAAGTTAGATATTCATTTGGAGATTTTAATTCAACTGTCCTATCTGGAGTTGACATCCTTATTGTAACTAATCCTGGACCTAAGAACTCTCTTATTGATCCAATTGATATCGACCGACAAAACCGTCAAGAATTTGCAGTTGCTAATTGGTTTCTTCAAGGAAACGGTCTGTTTCTCCTTACAAATCCATATGATTCCACAAACTCGACCTTGTCAGGAGAATCTAGTACTCTACGTCGACTAGTTAGAAGTGAATATCTAGCAATTTCTGGTGTCAACATACGTTCTAATTACGTTGCTTTCAGTCCAGAAGAAATAATTCAAGGAAAACCATCCATCCACGAGATATCAAATCTTTCAACTTCCATTTCACCAGTTTTGAATAAACCATTTAATGTTACCAATATAAAAGCCACCTCTGCAACCGTTAGAGTCAGTACTGAAGACAATGTTGTGGGAACCGAGGTAATTAAAGCTCCCCTTAGTTCATTGGCTGTGGCATCGAATGGAAAAGTTGAAGATGTTGATCGTGAACCATGCATATTTGCCACTGTTGAATATAGCCCCAATGACGAAGACTATGATGTTATAAGTGAAGTCATTGCCCAACCTGGCCGTTTAGCTATATCAGGTTCAACTTTAATGTTTAGTAATCTCTTAACTAGTAATGAAACTAATAGTCTTTGGATTAACCAAGAAAATAATGCAAAACTTTGGGTAAATACAATTTTGTGGTTAGCAAAGAAAACACAAGCGATAATTGATGTTTCATCACCTACAGATGATTTTCCTTTTGAACTTAGTTTTAGTGCATTGGGCGTTGGAGTGATTATATTATTCTCACTGGGGTCTGGTACTTTTATATACGGTTCCAAGAAGCCACTCAAACCAATAAAAGACATCTCTTCCATTGATATTAAAGAAGAGAAGAAACTCACAAAAAAACCTACAAAACAAATTCGAAGAAAACAAAGGTGAAACAGGAGTTTAATGAAAATGGGAAGAAAAAGAAGAAGAAAGGTTCAAACAAGACCACGACCAACCCTTCCCACGGTTTTTGAATGTCCAGAATGCTCAGAAATTGCAGTACATATCAAAATAGACAAAAAAAACAGAATAGCTGAAATTCATTGTGGAGCATGTAAATTGAGTTCTCAACGACATAATATTAAGCAACTGGATGAATTAGTTGACGTCTATGGTGATTGGTTAGACGAGATTTATTCTTAACTCTATTATAGCAAGTAGAAGAGTCTAAATTTTGAATTAATTTTAAATAATCTTCACTGTCAACTAATCGAGAAAAAAAAATCAGATTTCTGTGCTCATAGTTAAGTTCCAAATTCGAGCTGGATTGATCATAAAGCTTTCTTTTATTGAAAAGATTGTAATAATAGAACAGAGCTGACTCTTTTATGGATTTACAAAATAAATCTGAGATGAAAAGAAAAGCAGTTCACATTTCAAATGGATTTTGGGCATTTTCCTTAGCCTTTTTACCTCGTATAGTCGCAATACTAGTAGTTTTTGTTGCATTATTCCTTACTACTTGTGTTTTTCGTCCGAACGTTTATAACCGTGCTTTTGAAGCTATGGCAAGACCATATGATTATGAATTGGGAATTCTAGTTGGTCCATCATTATATGTGATCGTAGTTCTTATAGTTATCTTCTTTTTTGATTTTAGAATTGCAGCATTTTCTTTTGCAATGTTAGCTTTTGGTGATGGATTTGCTACCATTATTGGTATGAAATATGGCCGACATAAAACCCGATTTGGTAAAAGCTGGGAAGGTTTTCTAGCATTTACCATAGTTGGATTTATTTTTGCTTCAATCGCTTTTCTGTTCGTAGATTATTACCGTAATGAAGGAAAGGCAGATTGGGCTCCAATTTCTGAAATAATTATTACGGATTTACCTGATTTACAAGTTCTTCTCTCTTTTTTTATAATAATTACATTCATCACTGGATTTGTAGAGCTATTTTTAGGCAATTTTATTGACGACAATATCCTCGTTCCATTAACAACTTCTATCGGTTTAACTTTATTTTTGGTATGAAAATGAACCACTCTTTAGAAAAAGCTATTCAATCAGACTCTATACCATCTAAACAAACTTGGATTCCTTTTTGTGGAAGACCAAATGCAGGAAAGAGTTCACTAATTTCAATTCTTACCGGCAAAAAACTTCAGAGCGGGAAAAAACCTGGAACAACATCTAATATCAAAAAAATTCCAATTTTTAGGGATTTGGAGATTCTTGATCTCCCAGGTTTTGGTAGACTTAGTAGACGATCAAAAAAAGCGGCAGATCGAATAAAAACTGAAATTATTCGCTTTTTAGAAGGAAATAAAGAGAAAATACTCGTGTCTATTCTTATTATCGATCTTACTACTTTTTTTACTGTTTTTAATAATTTACAGAAAAAAGGAATCCTTCCAATTGACATAGAATTTCTCCATTTCTTAATTGAAATTACTAGTAACAAACAAAAATCAGAAAATGTTTTCATTGTGGCTAACAAGATAGACAAGTTAAATTCAAGAGAGTTAGAAACAAATTTAGAGTTTCTTGCTGAACAGATACCTAAAGGAATTGAAATATATCCTATATCTTGTAGGAAAAGATTAGGTGCCAAGGAATTTCGAAATAAGTTGAAAAAAACGATTATTTCAAAAAAAGGTCGTCAATATCAGGGTTTCCTTTCTAAATAAGTCATTATTCTATCTCTATCTACTCTTTAGTGAAAACTTGAATTAGGAAAATAAATAGACTCAGAGCAACAAGAAGAAGATTATGATGCATTTCATTTTTATGTTATTTTATAATTATCTTCGTGAATATTGAAGGATTACCCATGGAATTCGATGAATTAATTTTACTACTTGTAGAGAAATCAGGTCTATCTAAAAGCGATTTACAAACCAGGATTAATAAGAAAAAAGAAGATTTAAATCAATTAGTTACAGAGGAAGGGGCTGCTTATATCGTTGCTCGAGAATTAGGCATTGAGGTACCTACTGAGACCTTTGTTAGGCCTACAATAGAAATCAAAGATCTTCTTTCACTTAAACCTGGTATTGGGTCTGTCACAATTACTGGAAGAATTATGCGGATTTATGCTCTACGAACTTTTAAAAAGGAAGAGCGATCCGGAAGTGTTCAACGCCTTTCAATTGCGGACAAAACTGGAGAAATTGAATTAGTTCTTTGGAATCAAACAACCCAGCTCATCTCAGAAGGACTTATTGAAAGAGGCGATGTTATCCGAGTTGTAAAAGGATATCTCAAAGAAGGGTATAGAAAACAAGTTGAACTACATTTAAGTAGATCAGGAAAAATCGAAACAGTCAATGAAGTTGATAGTGATTCCAAATATCCCGAATTAGAAGTTGTCCATTTGGCTACTGAGCCTTTAGATACAGATGGCGAAAATAAGGATTATATTGGGATCATTACTCTTGTAGGAACCTTAAAAACATTTCAAAGAGAAAATTCTGAAGGCAAAGTTACGAACCACAATCTTTGGGGTGCTGAAACACCAATTAGAGCGGTTTTTTGGAATGAACGTGCTGATGAGGCCTTAAAATTTGAAAGGGGGGATGAAATACTGATTGAAGGAGGTCAATTAAGAGAAGGACGACAAGGAACTCCTGAAATTCACATATCAGGACAATCTCGAGTAACAAAAACCGGAAAACACCAAAATATTGATGACAATATTCCCTCTATTCCTTTAGCAACACAAAAGAACGATCTTATTGAAAAGACAAGCGTAAAGGACCTTAAAGATGGAGAACGGGGTTTATCATTTAGAATACGATTACTTACCTTGGGAAAAACACGAGATTTCAATAAAAAAGATAAAAGCACTGGTAGTGTTTCACGATCTATTGCTTTATTACCTGATGGAAATCCAGTAACACTTGTTTTTTGGGATAATAAAACAGCAGAAATTAAGAATGTTACCTTAGGTACACAAATAATTATTGAAAACGCATCTACAAGAGCTGGTTACGGCTCTAACGAAATTGAGATTCATATTGGAAGTTATGCAACGATTAAAAATGATGAATCTGATGATATTCCAAATTCTCCTCCAATGACCAATCTCAAGGACCTTCAAGCTGGACAAATCGGCTCAACAACTGCAGTTTTAACTAATATCTCTCAAAAAACGGAATTCACACGAAAAGACAATACTATTGGGCATGTAATATCCGGGAACCTTTTTGATGGTGAAATTGAAGCTCGACTAGTTTGTTGGGACGAGAGCGCTGAGAATCTCCCTGACGAATTAAAACCTGGAACTGTAATTGATTTAATTGTTGCCAATGTGAAAAAAGATCTAGATAAAAACCAAATCGAACTCCATGTTAATTCTCCCAACCAAACCAAAATAAAAAGAGAGCCTTCTGAACATATGAAGAAGATTCAGAGGCAAGTAATAAAAGAAAAACAGGATTTAGGTGAGAGCGAGCAATCCATTCCTAGAAAGACAATTATTGAATTATCTGAAGGAAAAACTGTTGAAATTAAAGCTATGATTGTCAAAGTTGTTCAGAGAACGCCTTATTACCTTTCTTGTCCTCACTGTGGTAAGAAATCCGCAGAATTGGGTAATTTACAAGGTGAATGTGTTGAACATGGAACGGTATCTCCTCAAAAGCGTTTTCTGATCCCTATTATACTTGATGATTCAACAGGAAGTATTAGAACTGTATTAATTGGAAGGACAGCAGAGAAAGCATTAGGATCTAATTCAGACTTATTAGAGATAGAGGATGATGAAAAACTACAGCAACAGATTACTGAAATGCTTTCAGGATCAGAATTTCTATTTACAGGACAAACAACATTGGATTCCTTTAGAACGAATGAGACTGAAGATTCTTTGGTTTTTAGAATTCAGCGGATTCAAAAAATTAATTATGGGCTTGAATTCTCAAATGTTTTAAAAGAAATTGAACATTCATTTTAATTCTGGTGAATGGGGAGCCTTTCCTCTTACTTGGTCACCATTGGCTTAGTGAGAGTAATACGAGGGTTTTGTTAATGGTTATTTTGGTTTCTTAATGTGTTTTAAGCGAATAAATTTTGTTAAAAATTATCATAGAAAAGATGGTGGGCGGGGAGGGATTCGAACCCCCGATCCCTGGATCCCAAATCCAGAATCATAGCCACGCTAGCTCAAAAACTGCTTGTTTTTGAGAAGCTAGACCACCCGCCCTTAGTTTTTTTATCTCCTAGAGGTGATTTCTTTATCAACGTGGCGAAGGTAAATCAGGTATCAAGAGCATCCATGCTAGACTCCAGGTCACCATTGTAACAAGTACAAGGGAAAATGTACCAGATAGAAATACTTTCTTTTGAGTCAATTGTTCTTCAGTTATGTCATAAATATACCTGACAATAAAAACAGCAACGATTATTCCAAAAATCGCCAAAGTCCAACCGAGTAACGGATTAAGGTTTAGAATTCCTGAAAAGCTCCCAATTGACGCGCCAATTCCAAGTTTAGTAAAGTATAGTTTTGCATTTGGTGTTAACTTAGGTTGGCCTCTTTTTTTAGAGCTTGATTCGCTGGTTTCATCTGCTTGTCTTTTTCGAGGAAGACGTTTAACTGGCTTAAACTTCCTTCCGCTGGTTCTTCGTGTATGAGAAGTCATCTTTTGTTTTTCCGTTAGTTTAAACTATTTTAAAAATTCAATGAGTAGTTCTTAGATTTTTTCATGTGTTCCTTTTTTATTAGCATTCAATTTTACCATTCGGAGAAATTTCTCGCCAAATTTCTCCTTCAAACCGATAGATATTTGTTTCAGGTTTTTTCCATGCGTTCGCAGGGAGACCTGCTTTATGGCACAAATGCACAAGAAATTCTTCTATATCCCATCCCCATTCAACAGGTACTTGTGGTAGGAGAAGGCCTCTCCTAAACCCTTGTTCAATTAATAAACCATCTCTACCTATTTTTATTTCCTTTAAGTATCCTTTCGGTTGTTTTTCTTTGATTAAAGTTGGAGGTGTAAGAATTGTTATTTCTATGGTTAAATTATCCAGTTCTTCTTCATTGACTGCAGGAAAGCGGGGATCTTGTGTTGCAGCATCAATTGCAGAGTCGATTAATGCGTTTACAAGGGAAAATTCTGGATAGGGACGACCAATACACCCTCGTAGTTTGTGTTCAGGATACGTGTTTAAAGTACAGAAAATGCCCCCTTTTTCAAGAAAAGAGCTAGGGATATTGTCTGACGGTTCAATACGAGTTCCAGACTTCAAATATGTAACAATAGCTTCTCTTGCTAGTTTAACGAGGATTTTAGGGTCACTCATATGAAAATGACTCCAATCATTTTTTGATTGGTTTTTATATCTGCTCCCTATTATTTTCCCTCAGAGTAACTTTAATTCTTCAAAGTAATCCTTACTCCGACTTGTCGGGTCTCATCCTCGGGAAAAATTTTATTTCTCTAGTTTAATACTATTCTATGATTCAGATAAACTCTACTAAATCTATTAATTCATTCTAAATCTGAATCGTCCTCTACATCCTCTTCTATCTCAGCTTGCTCCAAGCCTGTTTTAATTTCATCAATTAAGTCAAAAATTCGCTCAAATTTTCGAATCGCTTTTTGAGACAGTAATAATGGTATTTTTAACTCGTCAATTTGCTCGTCAATTTGCTCTATTAACTCATTTTTAGATCCTTTTAACTCTAGTTCAGACCATGCCTGTGTTGGAATCCGTATATCCTTTGATTGCTTTTTAACCATGAATATTGTAGTTTCTTCTCTTTGGAAAGTTAAATAATTTGGATTAGCAACTGGGCAAATGTTATTGGCACATTTTGGTTCAACATTGAATAAATGGCCACAGACCAGCCCTTGCTGATTTTGTCCCTTTCCTCGAAATGCACAGTGTGCGTTCTCAATTGTTTTCCAGGTTGCATATTTTAATAATTGGTCGTTCATTTCAAAACCTCAAACATGGAGCCGCTGGGGGGACTTGAACCCCCGACCAACGGATCTCTTGAACATTTCAATTTTTAATGAATTTTGGGCTTACAAGTCCGACGCTCTACCGGCTGAGCTACAGCGGCATAAAGATGTTAATTTTAGCTATATAAACTTAAATATTTATGAACCTAAATAGTTGATCTTCTGAAAACTTCATTGATATCTATAAAAATTACAATTTCCTTAAGAGAATTGTACCTATGTGTAATATACTCCTTTTCACAATCTCAATATCCGTCCATCTCAAGATAGGCGTGCGTGCGAAGGTAAACAGTACTTATTCCTAATTTTCGTGACCTTTTTCGTAAATCACGATCGTTAGTAGCAATTATTGCATCCAAATTTTGTGCTAAGTTGAGAATGAGGTCATCTATTTGGTGAACTTTTTCTTCTCTTATGTTATTCACTGTTTTTTTTTCACATTGACGATCAATAAAGTCTAGAGCTAATTTTACTATAGGTTTGTTAGACTTTTGACTATCTAACAATTTATTGAGTTCATGAATAACCACATCTGGAACCAATAATGAAATATGACCTGGAAAAAGTCTTTCAAATTCAGAAACCATACCAACTTGGTTTTTAAAACAACTTAAAAGGAAATTTGTGTCCAATAGGATATTAGTTTTTTTGGTGCAATCAGTGGCTTGGTTAGATTGCAGAAATAAAACCCCATCCAATAAGGCGCCATCTTCGATCAATACGTCGTGAAATAGCACAACGCATTCCTTCTTCAGCACATATTGGCAGTCTTAATTTCATTGATACTCCTTTTTTACCACTAATTTTTCCAGTCACCACACCAATTGTTTTACTAGTCCCAACATTTAACATTAGAGGCTCACCAGTTTCAACTGGGGTTACTTTGATCTGTTGGTCACTCCCGAGTACCTTTTCTAGAAGGTGAACAGCTACAGCTAATGTTTCAACTGTTGGTGGTAATGTATCTGGTTTTCCAGCAATATGCCCAACTAATTTATCTGATTTAGTTAGAGAAGGATCTAATTTCGTACCAATACCTATTAGACCACCTGGCGCCGCAACTTGCAAGTCACCAAATTCACCAAATCCTCCATCAAGGCTCGCAATCTCTGTAACAATTGGATGCCATTTATCACCACGTTTTATCCCTGGTCTAATCTCAATGGTGTCTCCAACAGCAAGTGTTCCCTGAGTGATTACGCCTCCAATGACGCCGCCTTTTAAATCATCAATTTTGTAAACAGGCTTGTTTATATCAAATGACCATTCTATTAAAAGACGTCCTGGTAAATTTTGGTCTCTTTTTGGCGTAGGAATTCGAGTTTCAATCTCTTCTATTAATACATCTAGATTTACGCCATTAACGGCTGAAATTGGTATTATATTCGCTTCACTGCCTGTGGTACCTGATAAAAAATCATTAATTTCATGAAAATTATTAGTAGCGCGATCTCTATCGACAAGCTCAATTTTATTCTGAGCCACAATTAATTTACTTAAACCAACAATTTCTATTGCAGCTAAATGCTCTCGAGTCTGTGGCATTGGACACTTCTCGTTCACAGAGATGACAAGGAGAGCGCCATCCATAATAGCTGCGCCTGACAACATAGTTGCCATTAAAATCTCATGTCCTGGAGCATCAACAAAAGAGACTCTTCTGACAAGTTCTGTCTCTGAGTCACATTTTGGGCATTTATTATCAGTAGAATATGCTTCGGATCCTTCACATGATGGACATTTTCGAAATTCACAAGAAGCATATCCCAAACGGATACTAATCCCTCTACGAAGTTCTTCACTATGAGTATCAGGAAACCTACCAGTAAAAGCTTCTACAAGAGTGCTTTTACCATGGTCCACATGGCCAATTGTCCCTATTGAAACCGAAGCTTGAGGTTGATCTTCCATCTTCAACGGTTTAGGAGAGCTAGGCTTCTTTTTTGATTTTTTCGCGCGTTTTCTCGGTGGCAAATCACTTTCTCCTTTCAATAGGGATTCTCTGTTTTCAAAACCTAAAGATTTAGTCGTTTTAGAACTTAGTTCCCTATAAAAACTCTTCTATAGGACGACTTCCACTTTTAACAATTCGAAAATTGAGCTGGTAACAATCACCTGTTATGGTATTTCCTCTCACTCGACGTCTTTTTCTCAGGCCTTTTCTTTTGGATCGATAACCTATACCACCCGCAGTTAAGATTTTTCTGCGTACTGCTCCACTCATAGACGGAATCATTGGAAATCCATCTGCGTCACTACCTCCCCGTAATTCAAATTCGTAACCCTCGAATCCAACTTCATCCCCAACAACAATGTCCCCGATTTTTTTTCCTATGAGAAAATTCCCACGGGGATCATCCTCATCTATTTGGACTTTGAATGTTTGGTTCCTTGAAGGGTCCGCCAAATTCATTTGATATTTTGGCATGATCTAAGATCTCCTTTAGGTCTCTCAAATCTATTTCAAAATTTGGAGTTTAAACTATTTGCGGCTAAAGTCCACTCTTGAATGGAATAGTAAATTATAAGCCCCAAAACTTGTTTTCGTATTTGCGTTTTATTTCAGCTATCTGTTGAAGAGCGTCAATCACTGTTGCGGGAAGTAGATTAGTTTCTCGTGATGCCTCCAATAATTGTCGGGCTTCTCTTTCCGATAAATGAACAAAAAGCTCGTCTCCTACCTTTAATCCGTGACGACCCGCGGTTGCACCACGAATGGAGATTGCAACTTGTTCTCCAATTTTAGCTTCAGATACTGTTTCACTTCTACTCTGAATCTGAAGCACAGTTCCAACTCTTTCATTTGTAGGAGTCAAAAGAATAACTTGAGGTTTTATAATTCCTGCTAACACTTCAATCCCGATAACTGCTGGATGAGATTGTCGAAAAACATAAGGTAAAACTCGAATTTTTGCAGGAGAACATAGTTCTTTGAGAGCTTCTGTCTCTCTAAGTTGCTCAATATCTGCCATCCATTCCTCATAGTCTTCATAAAGACGATATATAATATCGTTTTGAAAAATCTTTATTTTCAACTTGTCAGCTTCTTCTTCAGCATTAGGAAGAACTGAAACGTGAAAACAAAGGATCACTCCTGATAATTCATTCGTTTCTTTTACAATAGATGCTTCTACTACTTCACGACGGGTAACAGGTCCAATACCTGCTATCCGAATTGGTACTCCTTTCTCCTTAAGAAACCGAACAATTGCTTCCAAACTTCCCAAGCTATCCGATTTTAACACTACTCCAGCACTTTCAGTTTCAATGATTACTTGGTTTACTTCAAGTTCAATTTCTGACATCAATACATCTAAATCATCATTTTGAGAGACAACACGAAGAGGTGCGCCTGCAATTGCACTCTCTAAGTTTGGACCAGAAACTTTGACTCCACTCGCAGCAATTATATGAGGTACATTCTTGAAACGATCTCGAGGGTCACGGATTTCATCCAATGGTTTTGGTTCAAGCAGGCAACGAACGTACGTTTTAATAGGACCATCCAATCCACCAACAACTATTTGGTCGTTCTTTTTGATAGTCCCATCGTAAAGAATGACATCTAAAGTCGTTCCTAATCCCACTTCTTCTTTTACTTCTAAAATAGTGCCCAGTCCTGATCCCAAAGTTAAGATCAGTTTTTCCTGAAGATATTGTTGTGTTAACCCAGAAAGAATTAGGAAGAGATCTGGGATACCTTCCTTTGTCGTAGCTGATGTAGGAACTACTGCAATTGATTTTGTATAGTCTTTAATCTTTGAAAATAAATCTATTTGAAGATCTAATTTAGAGAAATCGCCCATAAGTTCATAAAGAAAGTTTTCAAAACTTTGAAGAGTCGATGGGTTTTGTTTTTCTAATGATGCAACCATAGATAACTTAGGATAGGATTTCCATCCTGGAAATCGATCAATTTTATTAGCTGCAATGATAAATGGGACTTTTTGTTCTTTCAAAATTCGAATACTTTCAACAGTTTGTGGTTGTACCCCACGTCTTGTATCAACCACTAAAATTGCAAAATTCGCAACACTCGTCCCTCTGGCTCTTAAATTATTAAAGGATGCATGTCCAGGTGTATCAACTATCAAAATCCCTGGAATAGTAACTTTTACTGAAAACTTCTTCAGTAGGTCTCCACATATTGATTCGATCGTTTCTTTTGGAAAAAAGGATGCACCAATATGTTGAGTTATTCCTCCAGCTTCTCGAGCTTGTACTGCGGTTCCTCTGACAGCATCTAAAAGTGAAGTCTTACCTGAGTCAACATGGCCAAGGATTACTGTAATAGGACTTCTTATCCTTGTTTTATCTTTTTGTTGATGCTCTTTTGTCTTCTTTTTTGGCATTTTTAGCCACGCTTCACTCGATGCAGACAGAGTAAGTTTTTAAATCTCGTTTGAAGGTTTTTATAGACAATATGGTCAGAAGAATCTATCCATATTATGATAGAAAAACGTACTACATTAACTAATACTCAATTTATGTACTCATTAAAGTTGATTATCGATGCGAAATAAAGATTCATGGATGATTTTTCCCGAATTTCTTGATGCCAATCTTAGTAGAAAACAGGGACGTCGTTTAGCAGTAAATGATGCAATCGAAGCACCAAATCTCCTCGAAATGAAACTTGCAGCTCAATTACTAAATTATAATTTCAATTTACTGAAAGAAAAATCTTACCCGAGAAGATGGTGGGATAATAATGGATTGCTAACTATTTCAAAAATCCCAAGTAGATCAAAACAACAAATATTAATTGAGATAAGTGAAACTATTAGAAGTAAAGTCCGTCCTGCCATACAGAAACGAAAAGAGCAGAAAAAAACTAAAAAAATACCAAGCAAGAAAGCTGAGACTAAAGGTAAACTAATAAGACCGATTGATGAAAAGAAACTTGATAAGAAGAAAATTGTCAGAAGGCGTTAGGATTCTTTTTGTAATCGTAAGAAGGAAGAATGGAATGGTAAAGAAACGTGTAAAAATAGCTAAGAAAAACAACTTAAAAAGTAAAAACAAAGATCAAATTGACGTTTGGTCCACACCATGTCTTGTATGCGAGTCTTTAGACCGTTGTGGAGTTGGACAACAAATATCTCCTATTTCCTGTTCTAATATTAACCATTGGATTCTTCAAAGAGGAATACCTATACAAAAGGAGGATTCTCCTTAGAAATAATCACATATATGAAGTGAAATTCTTTATCAATATTTTGTATTTTTTAATTAGAGTTGATAAAAATCATCTTTATTATTAATTTGATTTCTATCTGTTGAGGAGATTAGTTCTGAGTAGAAGAAAACCCGATAGATACTATAAATTGGCAAAATCTGAAGGATATAAGAGCAGAGCAGCTTACAAACTATTTCAGATTCATAATAAATCTAGAATTTTTCAGAAAGGGCAAATAGTAGTTGATTTATGTGGGGCTCCTGGAGGTTGGAGTCAAGTCGCTGCGAAATTAGTTGGTAAAGAAGGAAAAGTAATTCTTGTTGATCTCCAGCGAGTAGAACAGTTATTAGAAGAAAATATTCTCGTTTTAATTGGTGATATTACATCAAAGGACATTGTTGCATTACTTCGCCCGAAAATTGGGCCTCCTTACAAAGTTGATGTTGTTATTGCAGATTGTAGTCCTAAAGTAAGTGGTCATTGGGAAGCTGACCATGCTCGACAAATCTGGCTCTCAGAAAGTTCTTTAGGGATTTCTGATCAAATAAATGCAAAAATTTTTGTTTGTAAACTATTCCAAGGAGATTTATTAGCCGAATTTTTAAATAAAACAAAGAAAATTTACCCTAGAATAAAATTACACAAACCAACTGCCTCAAGGAAACAAAGTGCGGAACTTTACATGATTGCAAAGAAACACTGACGAAATAGATGAGAGGACCTTCTTGAAACATATTAATTCCCTTAAGAAAATGAAAGAAGGTCATACAACGTTTTTTGCTCCTGAAAAAAAGAATATCCCAACAAAATCAGACTTAGTATTCTATAATCCAAATGCAGAAATTAGCCGAGATATTTCTGTAATTTTCTTAAAATCTTTAGCTCAACAGCTAAATCAAGATCTATCGGTTTGTGAACTTCTAGCAGGAACTGGTGCTCGAAGTTTAAGGTACATTAAAGAAACTCCTTTAAAAAAAATTTTAATCAATGATAAAAACCCAAATGCAATAAAATTGATCAAAAAAAATCTTATTTTTAATGATGTTTATAATTCAGCCCAAATTACACAAAAGGACGCCTTTAAACTTATTAATGAGATGATAGGTAATGAATGGTTTAATTTCGTAGATATTGATCCATTTGGTTCCCCACAAAGATATTTTTTAGCGGGGTTATTAGTTGAAAAAGGTGGTACGATTGCTCTTACTGCGACAGACATTCCAACATTAATTGGTATCTACCCAAAAACTGCTTTTTTTCGTTATGGTCTTACGCATGTATTTAGATCAGAATTTGAAAAAGAAACCGCTATAAGAGCACTTTTGGCATCATTTCAAATTAGAATGTTACATTTCGGTAAAGAGTTCACACCAGTTTTGTCATTATTTATCGATCATTATGTTAGAGTTTTTCTTAATCGTTTAGGAAGTAGAAAGGATATCTATGAAAATTTAGGATACATAGGATACTGCAAGATATGTGATAAAAGGTGGATTTTACCTTTAAAGTCAGATATTCAAGAAATTTTCAATGAGCATCCTCATAGTATGCAATTTGGTGGCCCCTTATGGCTTGGACCACTTCATTGTCCCAAAAAAGTTGAAAATTTGAATAAACTCAATATTAATGATGATAAACATAAAAAGCGGTTAAACCATCTATTAGCAAGGCTTACTGGGGAGACAAAACAATTTCCTCCATGGTTTTTTGATCATCATAAACAAGCCAAAAGAAGGAAAATATCACCAGCTCCAATAAATGAGGTTATCTTTAAAATCCGAGAAATGGATTTTCTTGCTGAAAGAACACATATTTCAAATACTGGAATTAAAACTAATACGAATTTCGGCATCTACTGCGACTAAAAAGAAAAAGAAGGGAATGAGTATATTTTATCCCTTTAGTATCAAACTGGTTCAATAGCTGGGATCATTGGCGCGTTACATTTGGCACAGGATGGAACTGCCTGAGTTTCCCCACAAGAAGAACATTTTAGTTGATTATCTTCAAGATCCATCTGGACCCCACAGTGAGTGGGATAATCAACAACTTCACCACATTTACCACACTTAAATGCAGGCTTCATTTCTCCTTTGCGTTCCACAGTTTCTCCCTTATGCTCTAATTTCACTCCAGCAAGATCTTCTTCTTTAATTGGTCCTTCACCAGACATTTCACAATTACTCTCCAAGAATCATTGTCAAGAATTATGGGAAATAGAATTCCTTCTAGTAAAAGAGTGTAGGAAATTCTCTTTTTTAGAATTTCGTTAAAAAAGAGAATAACTGCTTAAAAACCTATAAAATTCCAAATAATTTCTTTTTTCTTTTTTTATGACGGATTTTTTTACCTGACTCAGTTGTACTTTCTGATTCATCCTGATCGGATTCTTGAGAGCACTCTGAAAAACCAGGTTGTGATAAATCGTTGAAAAATTCATCCATCAGATCAAAAGAACCAGTTCGAGAGATTTCAGGATCTTCAGTAAACATAGATTTGACATCACTAAGAATAGCGATGACCCGTACCCCTTCTCCAAGTGAAGGTTCAACAGATGCGCCCCAAATTACTTCTGCACCTGAACTTATTTCATTCGAAATCCTGAGGACAGCTTGTTCAGCGTCTTGCAAACTAAGAGTGTTACCGCCCATAACACAGATTAATGCTCTTCTAGCTGAGGAAATATTAACATCACGTTGTAAAGGATTCTTTAAAGCATCATCAACAGCATCTGTGACTTTTTCGTTTGTAGAAGTTGACTCACCCAAACCAATTAAGGCAACACCACCGTTTCCTAAAACTTTTCGAACATCTGCTAGGTCAAGGTTAATCAACTGGGGTTTTGTGATAAGTTCAGAAATTGCTTTGACCCCTCTCACAGTAATCCTATCAGCAGTCTCAAAAGCCCTAATCATCGACATATTTTGTGATATTTCAATCAACCTCTCATTTGGGACGATTATTACTGTATCACTTGCTTCATAAAGCTTCATTAGACCTTCTTGTGCGTTTTTCCAGCGTACCAATCCTTCCATTTTGAATGGTAAGGTACACACTGAGATTGTGAGGGCACCTGCATCTTTGGAGGCCTGGGCAATAACAGGAGCCGCTCCAGTGCCAGTTCCTCCACCTAGTCCACAAACAACAAAACATAAATCCGATTGTATTGCTTGTTCTATTCCCCTTAGACTTTCTCTTGCCGCTAATTCCCCTATTTCCGGATTATTCCCACAACCAAAGCCTTTTGTCGTCCCTTTACCTATTAAAAGCTTTTTGTTTGCATTCCGTGCAAGTAAGTGTTGTGCATCAGTATTAACAGCTAGAATTTCTACTCCTTCAACCCCTAGTTGTAACAAGGAATTTGATGCATTGTTTCCCATTCCCCCAACTCCAACTATCTTAATTTTGGGAAGTCTTTCTAATAAGACCTTTCGAATTTCTCTGTCCTCACTTAAAGAAGTAGAATGAATAGTTGCAGATGATACTCCGAAATTTGATAAAGAAGACGTTTTACTTTTTAATGCATCTTGCATTAGAGAGTCCAAAAACCTCACCAATTAAATGATGGAGTTTCCGACAAAAAAACGTGGTATTACCCGCATAACACCGTGAGCATATTACTAAGAAATGCAAAGGTAATGTTTTTAAAAGAAAAATGAGAGAAATGACGTTAGAATGCGTCTATTCCTCTAACAAGAAGGAAATTAACCGAAGAGAGATGCCAGACCTAAATCTTCTCCTTCCTCTTCCTCTTCTTCCTCTTTTTCTTCTTTTGTTGTTTGAGGTGCGGCTTCAGAAGGTGCAGTTGCGGCACTAGTAGCAACTGGTGCCGCTATAGGAGTAGCTTTCAAAGCTTCTTCAATGTTGACTCCTTCAAGAGCAGCAATTAGTGCCTTGACTCTCGAAGTATCGACTTTTGCAGATGCAGCTTTCATTACCTTTGTAATACTTTCCTCATTGATGTCCTTGCTTGTTGAATGTAAAAGAAGGGCAGCGTAAACGTACTCCATAGCTATTGTCACTCCGTTTAATAAGAGCCCTTTTTAGGGGTTCTTTAATCTATTACAGTCTTCAAGGTTGGAGATTTTTAAGCTTGCTGAACAAACTTTGAAGACATTGTTACCTAAATATTATAATAATATTGATTTACGAACCAATTGCTGAGAAAGCTTGGAAAATGCTTTCTTTTAAGAAATCTTAAAATGTTATCAAGTGTAAACCTGTTGATTTGAGAAGACGCTTACGATTACACATATTTACACTTGAATATATTTTATTTCATTACTCTCTTGTATTAATATGTTTTCTTAGGTTCGATTCAATTTGAATTAACATTCATCGCTTAAACGGCAAGCGATTTCATTTAATAGGTGTTTAAACGCGTTTGTATTTGTTATAACTTCCTCTCTGCGGTCTAGATTGATTGACTCTTTCATTTTAAAAAATAAAATTCGAACCATTTCATCAAGACTCATGATCGCTTTTAACCAACTTAAGAGCAAAATAGCTTCTACAATGTCACCAATCTGATTTTTCTTGCCTCTTAATGGAAAAATCTCTTTAATGGTTGAGGAATGAAATGCATTTGCTAATATCGAGTCTGGTGCTTTTAATCCAATGCACTTACCTTTATTAAATGTCATCGCAAAAGAATAAACCAAATTAGTAATAGAATCTCCAAGTTGAGCTAAGTCTTTGTCTTTTACAAGTATTGACCAATTATCACTTGTGTTTACTATTTTCTGAAGGTGGTTCCTGATTTCAAAATTCGATTCACTATGAGACAAATAAATTCGTCCTAGGTGCATTATACAATCAAAAAAAATTAAGATAGAATTTTGTTCTCGATTTCTTTTAACATATCATCTGACCAATTAGCAATAGCTTGTGCTGCCTCTTCTACTGCATCGACTGGATTGTAGCCGCCGTCTGTACGAACAACGAACATTGGGTCCATTAATACTGGATGGCGAATTTTATAAGCAGCAAATAAGACAGAATCTATGTCTTTAAGAGCTTCCCTCAGAAGATTGAGAAAAGTATGTGTTTCACCTGATATTTCAAATTCAACTACGTTTTCTTCTTCTCGTAAGCGTTTTAGTTCCAAAAATCTTCACCTTTATTGTAAAAAACGTTATTTTAATTTCCTATAATCTTAAAAAACTTGTAAATAGGTTACATAATTTTACCAAAGTCATGTGAGACAACACGAGGTTGGATTTCTTCACAAGTTGAACATTTCAATAAAGAAGTTTTAAACCGAATCAATGCATGTCCACAGTAGTTACAGAGTCCCTTCAAGACTCCAAATTCTGATCCCACCAATGAGACATGAACTGGTACTCCAGATTTAATTATTACACTATATACCCAATCTCCCGGCCTACATACATCATACATTGATCGTACGTAACTATGGGAAGAATTTGAAATATGAAGAAGTGCAGTAATTGGTATGTTCAATATTCGTGTTCCAATTTTAAATATATCAACTGATGCAACTTGTTTTTTTACAGTAGATACTAATCCAATCGCTTTTACGCCACGAACTGGAAGAACCATTTCACGATCTGTTTGAACCGCGATTCTGTGTTCATCAATTACAACTTTTCCACCAGTAGATGCATATATAGATCCATCTTTTTCCTCATATGTTCCATTTGAAGGGATAAATTCCTCAATTACTCCCAACCAATCACCAGGAGCAACAATCGTTCCTGAGGAGATTTCTGTTTTATTATGATTTGAAATTTCTTCCAACACTCCTTTCAATTAACTAGAGTATCTTTTTGTTTTTTTGATTTTCTTCTATTCGAGATTTTTTTTTATATAACAATTAATTGGAATTTTTGTTTCAAATGCTATCAAATGATAGAATCAAACAATTCATAGCATATTTTCAAGGCGGTCTCTCCAAACTATTTAAGGACAACCCCCCTATACAAATATGAGAGAAAACTAAGTGAAGACAACGGAATTCATTTTATTACCACTGATGAAAGTTACACCTCAAAATGTTCCTTCCTCGATAACGAACCTATTGAACATCGCGTAAAGTATCAAGGCAAGCGAGTTAAGAGAGGACTATTCAAATCATTCAATGGTACACTAATTAATGCCGATGTCAACGGAGCATACAATATCCTAAGAAAAGTAGTTCCCAACGCTTTTGCTAAGGGAATAGAGGGTGTCGGGCTACACCCTGAACGAATAGAACTATTTGTTTGAAAGCAAATGAATTATTTGACTCATTTGTTGTCACCTGTAATTCCTTCAACAATTGTTTAAACCTTTGAAATTTTTAGAATCTAACAACCAAACATGAAATGATGTTTATGAGGTTTAAATTATCTAAAATCCTTGAAAAAGTTCCCCCAATCTATACTCCGGACCGAAACCTTGAACAATATTCAACTCCAATTCCTCTTGCTCTTGATATCCTTGAGTTTGCTAACAAGAAAGGAGATATCTCAAATAGGTTTATTTGGGATCTTGGGTGTGGAACAGGCATTTTTACGTTTGGAGCCCAGTTTCTAGGCGCTAAACTTGTTATTGGAGTTGATGTTGATTTATCTTCGCTTTTAATAGCAAATAAATTACGTAAAGGTTCTGAAAATGAGAAAAACATTCAATTTATTGCTAGTTCGTTAGAATTTCCGGCTATTAAACCCTATAATTACGAAAACTCAACTGTTTTAATGAATCCTCCCTTCGGTACTAATTTTCGAAGAGGGATTGATATTTTGTTTTTAAAACTCGCTTTTCGGTTCGCAGGGATTGTATATTCACTTCATAAATCGAATAAAAAAACACAAATGGTTATTAAAAAGGAAGCTAACGAATTTGGTTATTTCGTAGATGTTTGTTTGAAAAAAAAACTTTTGATCCCAAAGATGTTCAAAACACACCAAAAAAATCGATATCCAGTAGATGTAGATTTCTTTAGGATTATTAAGAAAAGTATTTCTTGAGTCTGAAACGAGGATTTTTGTAAGTTTCAATTATTTTTAATTTCTTTTACTCCCAAAGTCGAAAATATTCAAAAAATCTGGGATCTTCTTCGTTTTCAAACACCCATCGTAATTCAGGTTCAGGACGATGAAGATTCTTCTCCAAAATTGCATTTATTGGAAGCAAAGAAGTTTTTTTATTAATAGAAGCAGTTTTCCCAATCCAAATCCAAAGAATCAAGCCTGTATCTAGAAAAAAAACATCTGAAGATTCCAAAACTTTTCTAGATAATGGTAAGTTAATTATTTTAGCGTTTTCTATTTTGTATAACGCTGGTAAATGTATTGTTGGGTCTATATTACTTGGGATTGTGCCTGGCCAAGTTTTCAAAAATCCATGAACCCCACCATCAACTACAAAGAATGGTTCTACGAATGAAAGAAATTCCAAAGGTTCTTTATCCTCAAATACAGACACAATTGAGGGAATTTCTCCTCTTTTCAATCGCAACTGAGATGCTTGGAAAGAAGCTGAAAAACGTTCATCGACTGAGGATCTGTGACCGATCCAAATCCAAATTGTTAATTTTGAGTCAACTAAGTAACAATCACCATTGAAAAAAATTAAAACTTGCTCCTTTCTTTTTCCTATACGATTAACTTCCTGTAAGTCACCATGCACTACTCGAAACACAGTCATCTGCTATCAGCCTGCTTCTACTTTGATTAACCTAACCTAAATTATTTCTCTGGTGTTAAATATGAAACCAATTGTTAATATTTAGGAATAACTTTGAAAAAGACTGTTTTAATAATACGTAATGAAGCATATCAAGACATATTGATAAGAGTTCACCTTAATATTAATCATTTTTCGCAGGAGAAAACACTACATGGCGAAATTAAAGAGTCCTCGTGGAGAATTTGGCGCTCGTGGTTTATTAAAGAAGCGACGTAAATTTCGGTGGTCCCAAACAGAATATGCAAGAAGAAAGCTCAGATTGGCTCAACGATTCGACCCGCTTGAGGGGGCACCACAACGTCGCGGAATTGTAATTGAAAAGGTTGGGGTGGAAGCTAAACAACCCAACAGCGCCATTCGTAAGTGCGTTCGCGTCCAACTCATTAAAAATGGAAAACAAGTAACCGCTTTTGTACCAGGAGATGGGGGGCTTCTTTTCATTGATGAACATGATGAAGTTATAGTCAGTGGAATTGGAGGAAGTAAAGGTGGAGCTGTGGGGGATTTACCAGGCGTAAAATGGCAAGTAACCCATGTAAATGCCGTCTCCTTGGCTAGCTTGCTTCTTGGAAAACGAGAGAAACCAATGCGTTGATTTTTCTTTCAGATTAGTTTTAAATAGTTATTCTCTCTAAGAAATATATTTGATAAACGAATAGGGATCTCTTGCTATTCAGTTGTAACCAAAATGTCTTCAACATTGAAATGTCTTTTGAGTAATAATCGGGCTCTTGCTATTGTTCTTCCTCCTTTTCCAATAGCACGCCCCTTCTCTCGATTTGAAACAACAACTTGAATTACTGTTTTTCCTCCCCGTTTAACTAATTTAGCTGTTTGAACTTTAGCAGGTGTCAAAGTATTTATTGCAAATCTTTCTACTTTCTCAGCATATTCAACAACATCAATATCTTTTTGCATTTTTTCACGGATTCTACGAATAGTCTCTCCCCCTTTTCCGATAACTTTTCCCATTTGACCAGGATTTGTGACGAAAATTATTCTTTTTCCTTCTTCATCCCAGATACAATCTTTTGGCAAAGAATCAGTTAAACCTTCAAGTAAGGATGCATATTGGATTTCATTTGGTGTCATTTTGATTCTAGCCAACAGGATTCACAACCATATTTTACTCCGTGTTTCTCTTTCAATCGGAATCCTCAACTGGAAACCAATTGCATTATAGGTGAATCACCCGGGTCATACACTGCAAGAACAGAAATCATATGAGGACGACCACACGCAGCTCCAAGATCTGCTCGACTCTTGGGGTAGTGTAATACTGGAGTACCAAGCTTAGCCAAGAATTCAAATTCTTCTTTAATTTCTTTAGGGGCATTCCCTGCATAAACAAGTAATTTTATATTCCCTAAGCTTGTATTTTTTAGAGCTTTTCGATAACCATATTCTACTTTTCCACTCTTAACGGCCATATTAATCGCTTTGTCAAGATCAACTTGGCTCATACTTTATAAACTCCAATTAGCAAATATTATTGTTTTAGAAGGCAAATACTTTATCTAATGTCTTTTTTATTACAGTTTAATAATTAGATCGACAATTCCAGTACCGACTGGAATTAACTGTCCAATAATCACATTCTCTGTTATGCCCCGTAATCGATCTATCTCCCCTCTAACAGCGGATTCTAGAAGATGCTTTACTGTTACTTCAAATGATGCCCTAGATAGTACTGATTCTTTCTGACCTGAGATACCATGTCGTCCAATTTGTCTTAAATCTCCAGTCATTGTCATTAAGTCTGATACAAGAAGTAAATGTCGGAGATCGACATCAAGACCTTGCTCAGAGAGCACCCCCATAGCTTCATTTACTATGGCATTTCTAGCAGCTTCTACTCCTAATGTTTCTTTAATTTCGTGAATATCATTAGTTGTGGTCCGGGTGGGGTCTACCCCTGGAATTGTAAAAACATCAGGGAGATTTGATCCTTCAGTATAAAGAATCCATTCATCAATTCCTCTTTCTTTTGTCATTATAACTCTTTCAATACCTTTTAGTCCCTTTAGCTTCAATTTTCGAATCTTTTCTGAATATTTGTAAATCTCATCCATTGATATTTCTTCAGACTGAAAACTTATTTGATTATCTCCTAGTTCCGTAATCTCACCTTTTTTCAACTTCGCAAGCATTTCCATTATCAAATCTTTTGAAATTCCCTTATCTGTCATTAATTTTTGGTTTAGTGTAATTACAATCTTCATTGTTGCTAAATCAACATTAATTGAATCCGCTATTTTCTCAACTGTTGTTAGTTCTATTAGTCGTTGTACTGCACGAGCCTCATCTCGATCTTTAGCTAATTCTGGATCTAAGAAAACTTTCATAACAGGAGATGCTGGGTTTTTTCGTGCATCTAGAATTTCAATTAACCGTGGAAGACCCAATGTTACATTAAGTTCAGCTACACCTGCATAGTGGAACGTTTTTAACGTCATCTGAGTGCCCGGTTCACCAATTGATTGTGCTGCGACTGTACCAATCGCTTCTCCAGGTTCTACAAGTGATCGCTCGAAACTTCTTGCTACTCCTTTTATAATGCTTTCTAGTTCTTCAATTTGCAATTCATCGACTTGAGTAAGGCTAGCGTATAGTTCATCTCGTATCTTTAGCGGTATTTGGGGTAATTGTTGATCTAGTTGGTCTCTGATGCCTTGATGTTGAATAATACTCTCTAGTTTTGGTTGAGCTTTTTTTGTCTTCTTTGGCATTGTATCACCCTCACCTATAGTCTTGTTCTTGTCTGGGAAAGAACTTCATCAATAATTGCAGCTACGTCTACAGGTTTACCGTGATATGATTTAGCAGGGTCGACACCATCTTCACCATAAACGAACTGTACAATTTCATCTTCACTTGTTCTAACAGCAGAATCATAAGACACACGAAGGTCCTGAAGTGCATTAACTAACCTTCGCTGTAAATAACCACTTGTTGAAGTTCTAACAGCAGTATCTACAAGACCCTCACGGCCACCTTGAGCATGAAAGAAAAATTCAATTGGAGAAAGGCCATCTCGATAATTCGATCGGACAAATCCTCTAGCAAAGGCACCAATGTCACCTCTCTTGAAATGAGGGAGGGCACGTTTGTAATAACCCCTTATAATCCTCTCACCTCGAATTGATTGTTGACCTACCGAAGCTGACATTTGAGCGATATTGAGGGCATTACCTCTGGCCCCAGTGACAGCCATAACAACTGCTGTATTGGAAAGTCCCATATATTTTCCAGCAATCTCACCAGAATCATCACGTGCTTTTGAAAGAACCTGCATTATCCTCATTTCAAGGGTTTCTCTGGAACTTTTACCCGGTAAAGGATCAAGTTCCCCTCGACGATATATTCGGATCATCTTCTCAGTTTCATTCTCAGCATCTTCAATGATCTTCCGAATGCGATTTTTTCCTTCTAGAGGGATCTCTATATTAGAGTAACCTAGTGAAAAACCTAAATGGGAGAGGTATGTTAATAACATCTGAGTTAACGAATTAATAAAATCTCGTGCGACATCACTACCATAATCTTTAACAACAACATGAAGAAGACTTTCAGATTCATCTGCTCCAATTGCTCGACGGTCAATGGTTCCAGATAATAATGTTCCACTTTTGACTACTAAATAGCAGTCATGAGGACATGATTCCCTTTGACAGGTGTCATGTTTCTTGCAAGTCCTGGTTTTTGCAGTCATATTGACGTCTTCTGGAAGGAGTAAACTAAAAATTTGTTTTCCTGTCCATTTTTCCTCTGGATAAGCAATTGCAGGCCTTGGTAATTTACCTTCATAATTACCTGCAAGAAGTAGTTGCCATGCTCCTTCTTTGTTAATCAATGATCTTTTTTGTGTCAATAAAAAGGCAGCAGAAACATAATCATGAATAGCACCAATAATCGGACCACCATAACGTGGTGAGAGTATTTGCTCTTGTACTCTCATTAATACTCGTGTTTCTGCGCGAGCTTCTTCACTCTGAGGTACATGAAGGTTCATCTCATCGCCATCAAAATCAGCGTTATAAGGAGTACAAACGCATAAGTTAAGACGAAATGTTCGATGGGGCATTACCCGAACTTCATGTGCCATTATTGACATTCGATGGAGTGAGGGTTGGCGATTGAATAAAACTATATCTCCATCACGCAAATGACGTTCTACAACAAATCCGTGTTCAATCGTTTCAGCTGTTTCTTTGAGATCAGCCACGTATCTTAAATCAACACGTTTTCCATCAGGTCGTATTACGTAATTTGTGCCTGGATGGTTCATGGGACCAGCCATGACAAGTTCTTTCATCTCTTCTATGTTCCATTCTGTCACAGTTTCTGGTATGGTCAGTATTTTTACAATCTGTTCAGGAACTCCAACTTCATTAATCGAGATATACGGATCAGGACTAATTACTGTTCTGGCAGAAAAATCCACACGTTTTCCAGATAAATTTCCTCTAAATCGACCTTCTTTACCCCGAAGGCGTTGAGTTAAAGTTCTTAGAGCTCTTCCTGATCTATGTCTTGCGGGAGGAATTCCTGCGACTTCATTATCCATATAAGTGGTAACATGATATTGTAAAAGCTCCCAAAGATCTTCTACTATGAGCTGTGGAGCCCCAGCTTCAATATTTTCTCGTAAACGTTGATTTATTCGAATTATATCTACTAACTTATGAGTGAGATCATCTTCGCTTCTTACACCTGATTCTAGAGTAATCGATGCGCGAACAGCTACTGGAGGGACCGGTAAAACACTTAAAATCATCCATTCGGGTCGAGCATATTCAGCATTTACCCCTAAAAGTAATAAATCATCAGTAGCTATATTTTCAAATCGCCCTTGAATCTCAGTTGGTGTTAATCTTACTAGACCAACTTCTGTTTCTTCTGAGAAGGTCGTGGGTTTATCAAACTTGATTTTAAATTGCTCTGTTTCACACCATGGACATTTGTTCTTTTTTCTCCCTTCTTTAATAACAGCTTTAACAGTTTCAGGAGGAATGTTAAATCCTCTATCCATTTCGGTCTTGATATGGAATAAATAATCTTGATATTCCTCTTCGCTTAATAAAATTCTAGAACAACTTCGGCATGTACATCGAAGCAACCGGTGGACTATTTTCGCAAAACCCACCATTAGTACTGGACGAGCTAATTCAATAATTCCGAAATGTCCTTGACAATCACCAACTTGATTACCACAGGTTCGGCATCTTTGTCCAGGTTCAATCGTTCCAAGACGACGGTCCATTAAACCGCTTTCTATTGGGCTACCATCCTCGGCATAAGTATCTGCGGTAAGAATACGTGCAACTGACATACGTCTGATTTCTTCTGGACTAAGTATGCCAAATTGAATACGATTAATCTTCTTTAATTGGAGAGGTCGCACTTATACATCCCCTTCAGGATAACCAACAACGAGCTAGACTATCATCTATTCAATTGGATTTAAGGCTAAAATAAAAGTGAAAAACCGATAAAAGTCACCAGAGCGCTCCGTTTTAATAAATAATAATTTACTTTAAATCAATTTCCATAAAAACTAAGCTTTATTCTATTGTTCAGACTTATTTACGTGAAAGTTCAGGAATTTATCCTAGAAACCATATTAGAAAGGAAGGCATAATGATTTGTATGATTTAGAACTAGAAAAAGTTCGTCAAATATTATTAGGTAAAGCTTATACTAAAATTGCTCTTCAATTACCAGATGGTATGCTTAAAGAACCTCTTTTATCTATTTTAGATACAATTTCCTTTACAAGGGAATCTGTTGAAGTCTTTATTCTAGGAGATCCATGTTTTGGTGCGTGTGATCTAGGTGTCCAACAAGCAATATCAGTTGGTTGTGAAGCTCTTTTCCATTTTGGACACGCTCCTCTTCCTCTTGAACAATCTTTTTGTGAAGATCTTGATATTTATTTCTTTGAAGGGAAAGTTCAGTTACCTATCCAACCAATTTTAGAGAAAATTATCGTCGAACTGAAGAAAAAGCAACATGAACACATTGCTCTTACTACTACAATCCAACATCATAATGAATTGCGCCATATAGAGGAGAAACTTCAAAAAAACGGATTTAAAGTATATATTAGTAAAAAAACAAAACGACTTAAACCGGGTCAAGTTCTTGGGTGCGATATTGGCATATTTAATAATATTAATTCAAAACAAATAGATTCTACCATTTTCATTGGTGGTGGTAGGTTTCATCCCTTAGCAATCCTTCGTAAAACGAAGAAGCCGGTAATATGCGCAGATCCTTTTTTTTATTCTGTTGAGATTCTCGATACTAATGAATTACAAGTTTATTATCGTAAACGTTATGCAGCTGTTAATGCAATAAAAAACGCGGGAATAGTCGGTATTTTATGTAGTTCAAAAATTGGACAATTTAATGAAAAATTAGTTAAGAAAGCCCAAAAATGGCTTAAAAGAAATGGAAAGAAATTTCTTACTGTATTAGTCTCCACAGCTTTTCCTCAGCACCTTTCAAATTATCAAGTGGATGGTTGGATATCAACATTATGCCCTAGAGTTGCATTAGATGATTATGAACAATACTATCGTCCAATCGTTAATTTTGAAGAGCTTGATTGGGAAAAATATGTTGGTGGAGGAAAATATCCCCCAGAATAATTCTCCATCAAACTAAGCTAAACCATATTGACATTTTTCTGGATCAAGACTTTCCTCTATACGAAGCAATTGGTTATATTTTGAATTGCGGTCTGATCGACATGGTGCACCAGTTTTAATCTGACCACAACCTAAACCAACAGCAAGATCAGCAATAAAAGAGTCTTCAGTCTCTCCAGATCGATGGCTTACGACAACTGAATAATTGTTATCATAACAAAGTTTAGCTGCAGCAAAAGATTCAGTTAAAGATCCAACTTGGTTCACTTTAAGAAGGAGTGAATTACATGATCCTTCTTTAATTCCTCTCTCTATGAATTTTGTGTTTGTAACAAAATGGTCGTCTCCCACAACCTGAATCTTCGATCCGAGACGATTTGTTAAATCAATGAATCCATCCCAGTCATTTTCATCTAGAGGATCCTCGATACTTCGAATTGGATAAGTTTCAGCAATTGTGACATAAAAATCAATGATTTCTCCAGTTGTCATTTTCTTCCCTTCGACAGTATAATGGTTGTTTTGATAGAACTCACTTGCAGCTGGGTCCAATGTGAGAAAGAAGTCATTTCCCGGACTATAACCAGCTTTTTCTATCGCAGCAACTAATGAATCCAAAACATCTGAAACACGATCTATAGGACCCGAAAACCCACCTTCATCACCTACATTTTTAACTGAAGGGCCATACTTCTTTACTAAAATATCACGGAGGTCTGAATAGACTTCAGCAGTCCACCTAATCCCTTCTCGAAAATTTGAAGCGCCAACAGGTTGGATCATAAACTCCTGTAATTCCAAGCTTCCTCCTCCATGTTTTCCTGCATTAACTACATTACACATTGGAACTGGAATAAGAAAGGTATCGGATTCTTTCTCAAATGCAAGAGAATGTAAATGTGCAAATAATGGCTTTTTTAAACCAACTGCAGCAGCTTTTGCGACTGCTAAAGAGACTGAAAGAATAGCATTTGCACCTAAATTCGATTTTATTTCAGTACCATCTAAATCAATCATCGTTTGATCAATATTCTGTTGTTCGCGAATATCTAAGCCAATTATAGCTTTTGATATCTTACCTGTGACATTACGGACAGCTTTTAGGACACCTTTGCCTTTAAACCTCTTTCCACCATCACGTAATTCAAGCGCTTCGTTTTCACCTGTACTCGCCCCGGAAGGAACAGCAGCACGGCCAAAAAATCCATCTTTAGTAGTTATATCACACTCAATGGTTGGATTACCTCTAGAATCGAGAATTTCTCTCGCATGAACTTTCTTGATATTAAATGACATTCTAACACACTATACCTTCGACCTATTAATAAACGGATGAATATGATAATATTTATGTTCAAGTTAAAAACTCTTTAGAGAATAGCTCCATTTGAGCTATAGAAGGATTCCCAATATTCCCAACTTTCAACTGGTGGTTTTCAGGAGAATAATTAATGCACGAAGAAGAACTTGCGAAATTTCTTAGTGAAAGCCCCCTAGAGAATTTTATATCCCTTGAAATCCGTCGAGAAGCACTCTATGAAAAATTCTTAGCTATTGATGAATTACATAAAATCTCAGAGAGATGGTTAAACGAGGTTTGTGCTAAAAGTGCAGAAACACTTTCTCTCATAGCAAGTCTTTCCATTTTAACCTATCAAAGATTTAAGGACGAGTTAACAAAAACTCCAAGTTCTAAATTAGCTGGTGATCGAAAAAAGAAATTACAATTAAGAATTGAATCGCTGGCGGCATTTGAATTTGAAGCAGCAATTTTAATGCGTCTTTATAGTGATATGATTAACAAGGGAATTCTTGGTTTTGAAGGACAGCCCTTCAGTGCATACTACCTTACAGCTTTGAACCATATTACCAGAATTTTAGAAATATTCTTTGATATGAATATTCCTACCCCTAGAAGCCTAGGTACTGTTGCATCTGCAATGTTCAAACTAGAACAAAAACGACGTCTCGTGGGGCTGTTTGAATTAGATGTTTTGAATAGTGATTTTGAAAAAGAACATAAAGAATTTATTACACTCGAAAAAGGAGAATTTTCAAAATCGCAAGGTGAGATGAAACATCGGTTCTTACACGAGTTTTTACGAAAAGCAGGTGAGTTTTGGTGGTGGTTAGATCCAATTGCTATGAAGTTTAATTTAGATAGAGCTGAAAAGCACCTACAAGACTGCGTGTTATTATGGGAAGAGATTCCAGGAGAAGTAGGTAGAGATTCTGCAAGAATAAAACATACTGAGATCCCTGCTGTTCGAGCAAAAGCGAAACTTGCTCAAGCAATACACTATTATCGGTTAGGGATGACAGCAGCGGAACAAGACTCTCATAACGTAGCAGCGGGATATTTTCAAGAAGTCTTACGATTGTGTGATGCCGCGCAAAAATTACAGAAGAAGTTAGATCTTCGTTTATTTCCTCCAGAACTTGCTCGATCTACACAGGCACTAAAAATCGAAACACGAAAATTAAGAAACAAAGCTTTCCTTCTAAAAGGACTCGCCAATCTCAGTAAACACTTTGGAGTCTTAACAAATAAATTAAGTGAAGACAAGTTTTCTGCAAAAGAAATTCTAGAAATCTGTGATTTAATGCTTGGTGAAGCAGAATCTCTAATTGGTGCTGCGGATGTACGATATCTTAGCAGCTTACCATTAATGTTTACGACATTAATTGAAGCATTAAAGCGTAGAGTTGAAAGTACAAAAGAGTTACAAGATGATAATTTTTCTAAATCGATCCAAATTGAAATTCAAGCCATATTAACTAATAATATGCGAAAAATCGAAAGAGGAATTCAATCTGCATATCAAAGCTGGGAGGATCAATACGTACTTGACCCCGATTTACTCATCGATGAAATGAAATCAATTAAGGAACATACAGAAACATTGTATGAGGCAGTAGTAGTCTTGCCAATGCTTCTTCCTAAACGAAAAGAATTGATTGCACAAGTAAAGATTATTGGGAACCTTAGCATCTCAACTACCATATATCATAAGTCTTTAATAGTAACCGAAGAAAATGTAGTGCTTGATCTTCTTCTAAAAGCTAAATCACATTACTACGCACGAGAAGCTTTGAAAATACTCGATTCTATAGTGTTGGATGAACCATTTGTAGAGGAAGAAGTCAGAAAACAAGTCTCAAGGAGTTTAGTTGCAGGATACAATGCTGAAATGGCAATGTTCTCCCTTCTTGCGCAATGGTGGCATTTCAATCGGTCAGGTCCTGCATTAGCTCAGGTATATAATCGAGATATTCCTTGGAAACAGCTCTCTACAGCTGATCAAGAAGCTTTTATTGCTGATGCGGAAAAAGATTTGCAATCCTGTAATACTTTTCTTGAAATGCTCAGGAGGATTCAAACTGATTGCCAAGCTTTACTCACTCATAGACTAATGTTTGGAGAAATTGTAGAAGGTGTTCTTTGGGATGTCATTGAACGAAGGGTAAACATGGTTGTTGGCGTAATTAAATTCTTAGAATCAATCCAAAAAGCGACAATAGCGGACCTATCGATTCGAATTGGAGCGATTAATCCAGCAAGAACTTATTTCACACAAGCACAAGATCTAGCTTTTGCTGCCTCTGAATCCTTTAATCAAATCATTGGAATTAAAAATTTACCACAAGTTTCCGAGCTTCCGGAAAATGTCTTCAGTTTTGGTCAATTCTGTCAACATGCAATTGTGGGATTGGGTAATGAAACTGAACGAATTCCCTTACAAGGGTTGTTAGACCTATTCCGAAAAACTCTTTTTTCTATTTAATAAACTACAAAGTGAGTCGTACATTGGTGATGATGCCTTGGAATTTCATTAATTTTTTTAAAAAAAGCTATAATCAGCTTAAGACATACTTTTCTTTTCTTGACTTCTAGTAACCCCAGAATTTTAGGAGGAAATCATATATGAACAGCCAAGTAGTCCAATCTCTCCACCCTTTAGAACGAAAACTGCTACTTGAATTCGAACGTAAAAAAACTAAGGAAATATCTGTTGATGAAGTCGAATCCACTGAATTGGATAGAATAGGAATAATGCGCGCATCAGAATGGCTAAGTAAGAAAAACCTCGTTGAAGAAGAGCGTAATGAACTAAACAAATATCGCTTGAGTGAGCGGGGTCATAAAGCTGTTAATGATGGCATACCTGAAAAACATCTAGCTAGAACTATTGCTGAAAGTGGTCCTTTACTAGTAAGGGATCTTCTTTCAACTTCCCAACTGAGTAAAGAAGAGTATGGATTCGCATTTGGATTTCTTAAGAAAAATGGACAAATCTTAATTCAAAAAGGAGAAATTACACTTTCTAGTAGTGGTGAAGAGTTTCTTACTCAAAAAACTCTACTAGAAGAGATTCTTGAAACAATCAAGGAGCAACAGGAAATATATGAGGAAGGATTTTCGAAAATTAATTCTTCTATTTTACCGGATCTTATTCGACGTGGTCTTGTAACAAGGAATGTACACCAGAAAATCGCAGTTATTTTAACTGAAAAAGGAAATAAAATACTCCCAATGATCGAAGAAGGATTAAAAACGATAGATGAAATAAATCCTGAAATTCTAATTAGTAGTGAGTGGGAAGATATTAATTTTAGACCCTATGATATTGATGCTCCGGTCCCACCCCGTATTCCTGGTAAACGACATTATTATAGACAAGTTACTGATTTTATCCGTGAAATCTGGCTTTCTATGGGATTCGAAGAAATGACTGGTCCAATTATTCAACCTAGTTTCTGGAACTTCGATGTATTATTTGTCCCTCAGGACCATCCTGCACGAGACCAACATGATTCATTTTACATGAGGCAACCCAAATTTGGAAAATTGCCATCAAGAAAATTAGTAAGTGCAGTTAAAAAAGCACATGAAACTGGAGGAGACACGGGTTCAAAAGGTTGGAGGTATAAATGGTCTGAGGAAGAAGCGAAAAAATGCGTTCTTCGACCTCACACTACAGTTCTCTCTGCTCGCACTCTCGCTAGATTGAGAAATGATGAAAAACCATACCCAAGAAAATTCTTCTCTTTGGGGAGGAATTTCCGAAATGAGAAAATTGATTGGAAGCACCTTGCTGAATTTGATCAAACTGATGGCATTGTAGTTGATCCAGATGTTACTTTTCGTCATCACATTGGTTATCTTAAAACCTTTTTTTCACGTCTTGGATTCCCTAAAGCCCGTTTTAGACCAGGATATTTTCCATATACGGAGCCTTCTCTAGAAATTGATGTTTTTCACCCAATTAGAAAAGAATGGGTCGAGTTTGGTGGAACAGGTGTCTTTCGTCCCGAAGTAGTTAAACCATTACTTGGAGAAGACATACCAGTTTTAGCCTGGGGACCTGGACTTAGAATGATTATGGATCATTACGACATAGATGATATGCGGCGGTTCTATGAGCCTTCTCTTGGTTTTTTGAGGAATGCCAAGTTATGGCTAGAGGTTTAGGGAGTGATTTTTTGCCTACATTCGAATTTGACCGTGATGATTTTTGTCAACTTGTGGGAAAACATTATGGGATCAGTGAGCTTCAAGAGCGACTCCCTATGATGGCAGTTCCTGTTGAAGATATTCTGGAAGGAGGGGATGTATTTAAAGTTGAAGTTTTCCCTAATAGACCTGACATGCTTTGTGTTGAAGGCCTTTCACGAGCGTTTGCGTCCTTTGAAGGGTTAAATGTAGGTTTACGTCCTTACGAATCCGTAAAATCAGCTCTTGAAGTTATTGTTGATTCATCAGTAAAAGGTGTTCGACCTTTTATTAGCTGTGCAGTTGTTGAAAGTATTTCATTCACAGATGAAGCAATTATTTCTCTTTTCAATGTTCAAGAAAAACTTCATACGACTCATTGTCGAGGTCGTAGAAAAGCTTCCATTGGAGTCTATGATGCAACAGGACTGGAATTTCCTCTTCAATATCGAGCAGTGGATCTTGACGAAGTGAAGTTCATACCCCTCGAAGAAACTAAAATAATGACACCATTAGAAATTTTAACAAAAACACCAAAAGGTTCAGCTTATGCGCATCTGGTAGAAGACAAAGCGCCCCTATTAACCGATAAAAACGGACGAATCCTTTCTTTTCCACCCATAATCAATAGTGATGACACTAAGGTTACTAAAAACACTAAGTCAGTTATAATTGATGTAACAGGGATGGATTTAGATACGTCGTCTCATGCACTTAATATTATAACGTGTGCTCTTGCTGATCGAGGTGGAATTATCCGTGAAGTCATTATCAAATATCCATATCTTGTAAATAAGAAAAAAACGTTTCAAAATCCTGATCTCCAAATCAAAAAAGCGGATCTCTCATTGGATTACGTTAATAAGCGTACAGGTGAATCTTTTACATTTGCACAAGCTAAAGAATACTTGGAACGAATGGGATTTGGATGTACTTCTAAAAAGAATGGATTACTTTCTATTTCAATCCCCCCTTACCGAACTGATATCATTCATAGAATTGACTTCATCGAGGATATAATGATCGCTTTTGGATATGAAAATATTGTACCAGAAATCCCAAATTTATCAACTGTCGCCCAAGAGGACCCCCTTGAAACGATCACACGTCGTTTAACATATTTACTAATTGGCTTTGGCGCTCAGGAGGTAATGACTTACATCCTTACATCACCAGCGGTAAATTTTCTCAAAATGAATCTCAAAGAAAATCTTGATTCTGTTGCAATGATGGAAAATCCCAAAACAAACCGATTCACTATCTGTCGATCATGGATGGCCCCCTCTATTATGGAAGCACTCTCGCAAAACACAAATGAGAGTTATCCTCAAAGAATTTTTGAAATTGGAGACATAATTGCTTCTTTGAATCCAGACAATGACACCGGAATCGACCAAAAACGAAACTTGTGTTTTGCTGAAGCGGGTATCCGAGTTGGTTGGAATGATATTAAAGGAGTCTTTGAAGGATTAACTTTACACTTGAAAGGAATTAGTTTTGACATAAAGCCTTCTGACCATACGTCATTCATTCCTGGTCGTGTAGCGAAAATTTTTGCGGATAATCAAGAAGTCGGTGTTCTGGGAGAAATCCATCCCCGAGTTCTCCATAACTGGGGTCTTTCAGTTCCAGTGAGTCTTCTTGAACTAAATATAGATTTTTTAACGCCTTCAACAAGCTGAAAATAAAAAATAAAGGATAAGAGAAAGAGGAAATTTTGGAATCTCTTAAAAAATACTATTTTAGTAAAGAAAGGATTTTCTTAAGAAGAAATAACTTAAGTCAATAACAAAAAAAACTAAAACTCTGATCAACAATTTACACAGAGAAGCCAAATCACTCTACATAAGCCCAACGTGGTTTTTACCATGAAGGAGAAATTAAAGCAGATAGATGATGTACATTGGGAATTGAATACTTCTGTTAGAAGTAAAATGCGAGTAAAAGCTCAGATTATAGGGACAAAAGAGATTATAGATTGTATAGAATCCGCCGCTGTAGAACAGTTAACTAATGTTGCCTGTCTTCCAGGAGTCATCGAACCAGTTTTAGCGATGCCTGATGCTCATTGGGGATATGGTTTACCAATGGGAGCGGTAGGGGCTTTTGATGCAGAGGATGGCGTAATATCAGCAGGTTGTACAGGGTTTGATATTAATTGTGGCATTCACATGATTCGATCGAATCTTTACTCAAAAGATATAGAAGATAAAATGCCACAACTCATGGATGCCCTATTTCGTAAAGTCCCAGCTGGAGTTGGTTCATTTGGACCTATAAAACTGTCAAAAGGAGACATGGATGAGGTCTTAATGAAAGGTGCCCGATGGGCTGTGGACAATGGGTATGGTATTTCAGCAGATCTTGATAGAATGGAAGAAAATGGCTCTATCGAGGGTGCAAGTTGTGGAGATGAGGTTTCATCGAAAGCGCGCCAACGAGGAACTCCTCAATTGGGTTCACTGGGTTCAGGAAATCATTTCCTTGAAGTACAAAGCGTGGATAATATCTTTGACCAAAAAGTAGCTGAAACATATGGGATCACAGAGAATGGGCAAATTGCTATTATGTTACATTGTGGATCTCGAGGATTTGGTCATCAAGTAGCAAGTGATTATTTGGAGATTCACGATCAAGCTGCAAAGAAATATAATATCTGGTTACCAGATCGCCAACTTGTTTGCGCTCCAGTACATTCTAAAGAAGGTCAAGCATATTATAAAGCTATGAAGGCTGCAGTAAATTATGCTTTCACAAATCGGCTTGTAATGACACATTGGATTCGGGAAGCCTTTGAAAGTGTGTTTGACAATGATTGGCAGTCTTTAGGACTCGATACGATATATGATGTTTGTCACAATATTTGTAAACTAGAAACACATCAATACCAAAATGAAAACCGTCAATTCTATGTCCATCGTAAAGGAGCAACCAGAGCTTTTGGACCTGGTCGGCCAGAAATTCCAAAAGTATATCGAGAGGTCGGTCAACCCGTTCTCATTGCAGGTTCTATGGGTACTGCTTCATACATCCTCGTTGGTACTGACAAAGCAATGACTGAAAGTTTTGGAAGTTCCTGTCATGGAGCTGGTCGTGCAATGTCCCGAACCCAAGCTTTGAAGCGTTTCTGGGGTAGTACGGTGAAAAAGGACTTGGAATCTTCTGGTAAACATATCCGTTCCACACACCCAGCTGTCTTAGCTGAAGAAGCTCCAGAAGCTTACAAGGACATAGATATGGTAATTGAAAGTGTTCATCTTGCAGGTATTTCAACTAAAGTCGCTAGAGTTGTTCCCTTAGGTGTTGTTAAAGGTGGTGGAGGAGAACGCCGAGGAAAAAGAAGACGACCACAAAATAGACAACAGCAACGTAGACGGTGATAATGAAAGAATATAATGCTCTGTTATGTTCTTTCAATTTCTTTCACTATGTCTGGTAATATCTTCCCTGCTAGGCCAAATAAACATGTGGACATATAGCTATCAAACTGAGTTGGTTCTTTATTAACTAATATTAACTTTGCGCCATGAGAATAAGCTTCTAAAGGGAGTAAAGCCGCAGGGTACACCTGTAAGCTAGATCCTATAGTGATACACACATCTGATTTTTGTACTTCATTCGTAGCTTGTTCAAAAACCTCTGAAGGAAGTTGTTCTCCAAACAAGATAGTGTCAGGTTTAATTACACCTTTCAGCCCGCATTTCAAACATAAAGGAGGTATAATTCCTTCTTTTAATTGCTCTTCGATCTTATTATAATTAATTGATACCCCACATTGAAAACAGTAATATCTACGATAATTTCCATGAAGTTCAAGTACAGATACGAGGCTTCCTGCTGATTGGTGGAGATTATCTATATTTTGAGTTATAATTGCATGAAGTTTATTCATTTTTTCTAATTTCACCAACGCATAGTGGGCTGCATTCGGTTTTATTTCCTGAATACTTTCTTGAAGTTCTTTATGCATCGTCCAAAACTTTTCTGGAGAATTAGCAAATGCAGAAAGAGTAGCGTATTCACTGGGATTATATTTTGACCATAGACCACCTTTAGAACGAAAATCTGGAATACCACTTTCTGTACTTATTCCTGCTCCAGTAAAACATACTATACGCCCTGCCTTTGAAATAATCTGCCCTGCGTGTTTTAATTGGTCTTCAAACGAGTAATTACCCTTCATAACTTGATTACTCCACAATCCTCAATTTGTCGTAAAATGTGCATTTTACGAAGTTCAACAAAGTTTTGTATAAGAAAAATAATTTTGTTTTAGAGTTATTTCCCTCATAAAAAAGGTAAAAATAGAACAATTATTTTCCTAGATAATTTATAATTCTTATTTCAGATCAATATGTGCTAAATCGATTCAAAATTGGTGTTATTGGATGGTCCAGATTATGTTTGATAAGCGGACGAAAATCTTTACCATCATCGCTTTTATTCTAATGATTATCTATTTCACCTTTTTTTTGGATTTTGAAGAAGTAATAAAGGAATTAGCAAAAGTAAGTTTACTTTTTTTTGTTTTAATAATAGTAGTTCAATTATCTTGTTATTTCATTGATTCTCTTGCTTGGAAAATACTATTACATACCGCAGGAATAACACCATCTACAAAAGACCTATATTCTGTCTATCTCACATCATTTGGATATGGATTACTCTTACCTTCACTTAGTGCGGTAGAGACTGCAGTACGTGTCGATTTAGGAAAGCGTGTATTTGAAAAAGGAGATAAAAGTCAACCAGTTGACAGTTCAGCTCTCTTGTCGTCGATTGTTCTTCATAAAATGGTCGGAGGAGTAGTAAATATTCCTGTAAATCTTGTAATCGCTTATTCCCTTGTAGTATACTTTGATCTTCCTACTATATGGGCTTTCGGTTTTATGTTAATTACTAGCATCATTCTTGGTGGAATGATCCTATTAGTAATAGCAATATCTTTGAGTCCTCAAAGAACACTTAATATCTTAATATCTATAGTAAACGGTTTGGCTAAATTCATTCCTGCTGTAGCAAGGAGAAGTTCCACTTGGAATCAAAATCTTGAGACATTTGTCTTCAGTTATCATGATAATTTCAAAATTTTAGCAAGACATTGGAGAAGGACTGTGGGTGCGTCAATTCTGGTATTTTTTGCAACTATACTTTCCTGGATTAATCTTTATCTCCTAATTTGTGCACTCTCACTCGATGTTGATTTACTAGCAATGATCACAATTAATTTTATAGGAGCAACAATGAATTCACTACCTATTGGAATACCAGGCGCAGAAGGCATTAAAGAAATAATAGTATCTGAATCTTTAAAGAAATTTATTGATTCTCATGAATCTGGGGCAGTTGCATTACTTTATAGTTTTTCTAGATTCTACATTCCAGTGGTGGCAGCAATTTTAATAGGTTTGGTACTAGGAGCCAGATCACCCTCTGTTTCAGATGTTGAGATAATAAAAAATCCTAGATCTGAAAAAGAAACCCTTTAGCGATGCTGAGGATGTTGGAAGAACTTGAAGAAATTCTAAGAAAATATAATTTTCGAAAACAAAACATTCGCCGTCGTGTAGCCCATTTGATTCAGAAAGATGCAGCTTATTATAGAAAATGGCAGATAGATCGTGAAAATGAACAGTTTTCTAGTATTGGCATGGCAGCATTGGTCTTTCATCCATCAGAAGATGGCCGAATGTTATTTGTAAAGGAGTATAGGCGGATTCAAGGAAAATCCGTTCTTATCTGGACTGTTCCGGGGGGTGGGGCAATAAAAAGCGATCATACGATTGAGAACGCCTTAACGAGGGAAATCTTTGAAGAAACTGGTATCAAAGCCAATCCACGACATCTGTATTTTGTAGACCAACATATAGGCATTACTCCATGGAAGAAGATAATTTTCAACTTCTACTTCTTTACGTTTGATGCTGAAGCAATAAATGAAGAAATAAATATTATGAATAATAAAATTATAGCTGTTGAATGGAGAAAGAAGCTTCCCGAGAATTTGTGGTTTCGGGAAGACTACGAAACAATACTAGAAAAGTGATTACTTGTTTATTGATGAAACAAACTAAATATCGATCACTATAATTGCTATCCACATGTTTTTCTCCTGCTTTACACAAAATTTATGATATGTCACACCCTTCACTTGGGTTTCTAAAAGAACATAATCTGCTTCTTCCCCTAACAATTTAGCCTGACTTGTAATTTTATCGTCATTTTTCGCAATTGTAATTTCCTTTATTTCACTAAAAAACATATTATTAACTTCAATAAGAAATAAAACCTCAGATAGCCAACGGTGCACTAATTGTTCTTCATTTTTTGCTTCTACTGAAATTTCAATATAATCTGAAGGTTCAATTTCATTAATATCATACATAACTTCTAACATTGCTTTAGTTGCAATATTTAGAAGTTCTTCAAGTGAATTAGCTTTGGCTTCAAATGCAACATCACTTGTGAGGTCCTCTAGATAGCGAAAGGTCATAGTTTCATTCAACTAGCCTAATCATTTTTTCTAAATACTCCATTATGTTAAGAGAAATGAGTTAGTTGTTATGAGAACCATTCGGTTCCCTTATAAATCTCAAATAAAGGGAAAAAAATAGCATATTTCTTTAATAGAATGATATGTAGACAGAGAATTTTCTTTTTTACTTAAAGAGGGCTGATTTTGGTATCAATCGCAAGAATACGCCTTATGAGCACTGACATTGGCGAACTGAAAAGAATGACAGAAGAAATGAAGATGATTGCTAAACGGACTGGAGTTCGCTTACGAGGACCTGTATTTTTACCAACTAAACGGCTCAAGGTAACAACTCGCAAAAGTCCTTGCGGTGAAGGATCTAACACTTGGGAGACTTACGAGATGCGCATCCATAAACGATTAATCGACATTGGGGCTGATGAGAAGACCATGCGTCAAATTATGAGATTAAACGTTCCTCGGGCTATTTTTGTCGAGATAGAACTCGGATCTTAAAGTAATCATCCTTTTTTTACCCTAGGATGACCTTTTGAATGATTCCCACAGCTACAGTTGATCCCATGTGTCTAAGAATTGTCCTTCCTAGAACTGGATGATCTTCGAAGGCTTCAGCAACAATTGGTTGAGTTGGTTGAAGAGTAACTAAGGCTAGTTCACTAGGAAAAACAAGATTGAATAACCCAGTTGCAGGGTTTTTTCTCTTAAGCTTACTAAATCGAGGATTTTCCCGCTCTATCTTGTCTATTGAGATAATTTGGGCAGAAGAATAAGAAGTACCTATATGCATAACGAAATTCGCTCCTGGTGTAATTGGGCGTCCCATACTTTCAAGAATTAATAATCGAGACGTAATCTTATCAGCTACTCCAAAAGATTCCTCAGGTTCCCCGATTACCAGACCTGGTTGTTCGAGAATGTCATCATCAATCCCTTGAAGATTTACAATTCCATGTTCCCCACCAGCCAGACTATCAATAGCTTCTCCATTGCTTAACCATAAATCCTTCACAATACCTGATATTCCACCCGGCTGTACTAAAACTGTATTACCTACAGATATGGTCCCACTTACGATACGTCCATCGATAACTGTGCCAACACCGGGTTTTTCATATGCATCTTGAACAAGGAAACGGAATGTTTGGTCTTGCCGTATATTTGGGGGGTTCATTGAATCTAATGCTTCTAAAAGAGTTGGTCCTTGATACCATGGCATGTTTATACTACGTTTAGTAAGATTGTCTCCTTCAAAGCCACTAATAGGGACAAAAGGAATTTGTTCTAATTTTCTTACCCATGGACTTTGTATTTCTTGTAATAACCGCTTAATAGTGTCAATTGTTTCTAAGTACTGTTTTTCGTTATACTTCACCGTATCCATTTTATTTATCGCAATACAAACTTCTTGTACTCCAAGTACAGATGCTAAAATAGTATGTTCCCGCGTTTGCCCTCCAGGGTTACCATCACCACTTCCTAATTTTAAACCTGATTTTAAATCGCTAGGATTTGCAGAAACCATTAAAATACAAGCATCAGCCTGTGCAGCGCCCCTAAGGGCATTTTTAACAAAATCACGATGACCTGGAGCATCAATAAGTAAAAATCTCCGATTTGAAGTCTCAAAAGGAAAAAAAGCAATGTCTTCAGTTAAACCTCTTTCTCTTTCTTCTGGAAGGGAATCTAGGACAAAAGCCCATTTCCACGAAGCCATACCTAAGGTTTCAGCCTCACTCTCCAATTTATCCATGTTTCTTGAATCAATGATACCAAGTTCATGAAGAAAATGGCCTAATGTCGTACTTTTTCCATGGTCAACATGTCCTAATACAACCAAAGAAATTAATGGTTTAGAAGTTTGAATCTGATTATTCATGGTAAGCCAGCCAATTAAAAAAATAAAGAAATTATTAATAGAAATAAAAAGGAAAATAGAGGAACCAGGGATTATCCTGGAACCATAAAAAAGGTTTTAGCTTGAATAACGTCCTTTTTCAACTTTTTCTACAATACCTACCGCAACGGTTTTACCTGAGTCTCTCAAGGCGAATCTTCCGAGTGGTGGAGATTTAGCCAGTGGTTCTACTACTATAGGTTGAATAGGAGTCATCCAAACCATACCACGTTGGTTTTGACCTAATTCAGCGATTTCCTTGCCTTGAAGATCGCGGACCTCAGTGACTCTACAAGCAACTTGAGAGGTGCCGCAATGTACAACAGGTGTATAATCTTTATGAATTGCCCAAACACCACCCTCTGCACCCTTTTTCTTTTTGCCTAAAGCTCTAACAACAAGGACTAGGGAAAGAAAACCATCTTGACCGGGTTTTAACGCTTCTGCAGTATCTTCTGCTGTTCCTATTACAGAACCTTTGAGGAAGTCACTTGCTCCGAGATTTTTCGTTTTAATATTGAAACCAACGTTGTCCCCAGGACCAGCTTCGGGAAGATCTTTATGGAACTCCTGTATTGATTTTACTGTAATCCCAGTAGGATCACGGGATTTTTTAGTGTGAGAAACGACCACTTCGCTATCTGGTTTAAGAACACCGCTGGCAACTCGACCTGTTAGGACGGTTCCAACTCCACCAATATTCAGAACACTTCCGATTGGAATCCGAAGGGCTTGTTTAGATAATTGGCTTTTCCGTTCAGCGGGGGATGGAAGCTCATTTAGAGCTTCAATTAAGCTAGGACCTGAATACCAACTAAGGGTGTCATGTGCTTTAAGTACTGTATCTTTCTCCTTTTCTAAGGATTCTAAAAACTCAGCGTCGGATCCACCACTTTTAGCAGCAGAAATATGTCCGTCTAGATTTTTTGTAATCATATCCTTATTAAGTAGATTTACACCAATTAAACCACTAGTTGGCACAAATTTGATGTTATTTGCCTTTTCTTCGGCATTTTCCACATTTATTGCTTTCATGAGGATAGAGAATGTCCCTTTGATGTTTGTCTTGATTTCGTCATATCTTTTCTGATCATATTGAGGATCAATGTCATCCATCTTGTTTATAGCAACTACAATATCGGTTATTCCTAGTGAAGTTAATAGAAGCATGTGTTCAGTAGTCATTCCAATAACATTTGCGTATTTCCCTGTAGCGGTACCAGCTCGTTTAACACCGTCTTCAAATTCACCTTTACGAGCAGAAACTACTAAAATTGCAGCATCCGCTTGAGATGCGCCGGTAATAAGATTTTTAACAAAGTCTGAATGTCCAGGTGCATCAATGAGGTTGAAAATATATTTATCAGTTTTAAACTCCATGAAAGAAGTGTTGATAGTTAGTCCGCGCTGACGTTCTTCAATAAGCGGGTCTAGAATCCACGCATATGACCAGGAGCCCATGCCTTCCTTTTTACTATCAAGATAATACCGTTCTGCGATTCTCCAAGGCTCACGCTTCTTCTTGGGATCATGAATTTGTCCCAATTGGAAAAGCATGTGACCAAGACCCGTACTCTTACCGTGATCAACATGCCCTGTGACAATAAGGTTAATCCGTTCCAAGTCAGCCATAATATGTTCATTCCTCGTTTAATCATGTATATAATCTCTATTGCTCCCTTCCAAATTTTCTGAGAGCATCTTAAGATTCAATCTCTAGATTAAAATTCAATCTTTAGATTATTTCGGCTAATACAACAAAGGTATCAAGAACGGAGATATTGGCTTTAAAAATTTAAATCAATGTTGAATGATGGATCTAAACCAAATTTTAACTAATATGATTCAATTAAGATGAATCGTTCAATAAATATGAGAAAGAAAGTTGAAGAGTCTTAACCTTTGCTTCGATTATTTGAAAAATAAGATTTAGGTTTTTCGAAAAAAAACGAGAAAGATGAATTAATTATATTCATTAATTATTAGAATTATTAAGGGGCTCAAAATAGAAAGGAAAGTCAATTTCTGAGTTTTCATTAAGGAATAAATCCTGAACTATTAAATATATAAATAAGAGATAGCATAGAAAATTGAAGAAATTCAAGATATTTCAAATATTGCCAAATCCTTTTAACAGCCGTTGTAGAAGGTAAAAGAGGAGTTCTGTAGGGTGGAAAGCGAACAACCGTTTCCTCGTCAAAGATTGGAGAAAGAATTCAATTTAGCAGAACAGAAACTCCTTAATCTGAGAACAAAACGGAAAGAGAGTGAAGAAGAGGTACAAGAAACTCTGAAGGACATTCAATCACTCGAACAAACTCTTAATGAGAAAAAAAGAAGGCTAATCTATTCTCAACAAAGTTTACAATCAATTCGTTCCAAAATTGATCAAGTTGAAAAAATCAAACGACTTCTAATAAAAGAAATGGAAAAATCAGAAGAAGAACGTAAAGAAGAATCTAAACAAAGACTTGAAGCAGAACAAAAACGCCGAGAGGAAGGGAAATATGCAGAAATCGAAGGTAGGGTTTTTCAAGAAATTCTCAAAGATGCAAGAGCAAGAACCAGACGACAGTCTTCAGAGAAACAAGAGAGTGCTTTTCTTCGTTCTACAATTCCAATTGCAGTTCATGATCGAATAGAGAAACTAGGTGAAAATGAAAAAGTAAATCCTGATATTCTTATTGGTATAATTGATGAACTAGCATTCCAATACAACTTACTCCAAAATCTACCTCAAGGTGATCAAGAAGAAGATATAGATTCCTTAAGGACATTAAATCAAGCAGGAATAGGTTTTCTCGCTTTTTTAAAAATTCTAGGTCTTCAAGAAGGACATACGTGGGACTTTCAAAAATTTGTTAACGATTTAGAAGGATCTATTAGTAAAACCTCTACAACATATTATGCTAGAGAAGGATTCACAGATATACTTGACATTGAGGAAATTTCTTATTCCATAGATTCGCATATTGCAGCAGTTTGCACGTTAATAGACGATCAACCTAAGAACAAAATTTATTCGGCTCTAGAACCTCTGAGAATCAGTATAGAGGAAAGATTAGGAAGTATTTTGAAACAACTTGATTCTTCTAAGAAAATTTTCCTCAATGACCTCTTTAGAGAAGCAGTGCTTAAAAATAAACTATTTAGCTCCGGATCAGTCGAAGGAATCGCTGATTTGGGGAAGATTCGGCTTGAATTTTCTGATAAGGAAGTATTTGGTAAGAATACTGCAGAAAAGATTGATGAAATTCAGAAAAAGCTTGATGTCATTTCATTAGCTATTGCAGAAATCTTTCTTGAGGAAGAAAGCGTCCGTAAAGTAGTGGAGTCAAGGTTGAGTTAAAATGATCCAAGGATATGTATCTTTGAATGGTCTTGGTGAGACTGGTGACCTGGACTTCCGAGATCTTACACCTTCTGAAGAATTTAGACTCCTGAGCCTACTTGAACGAACAACTCAAGGTCCAATAAGTACCACCTGGATTCCTTGCCCAGATGGGTTTTTAGTCATTCCCCGACAACCAGAACGACAATATGCTGATAATTTAGTCCAATGGGTGTTGGAAAGGAGAGCAACAGTTAGACAGGCAGCATCCCTAGCAAAAGGTGGAGAGTTAACGTGGCACTCTGCATTAAAGTTTTTGCTTTACTACCCATCAAAAGTAACCTCAAAAGGTGATAAAAGTGTTCGAGGAGTTTCAGTATATCTCCCTAGAGCTCCTTTTTCAGGGAATTTAGCTCAAATTTCTGCAGTTTGTCTTATGAAAGTGCCAAATCAAATAGATACCTGTTCACCAGCAATAGAATGGCGTGTTTTTCCAGAAACTAAGACTGATTTCGTAAATGAGCTATGGAATAAGGTCGGGAATCTAGCTAACCCACTTGCGGATAAAGTAAGAAAGATATCTAACAAAGAACTAACATTTCACCCTTCTCAGGTTGTATTTAGGGACTCTCGATTATGGATAGACCCTTTAAGACGCACACAAGAATATAATATACTGAGTCTTACTATTCTAGAGCAGGGAACACGACCTATCAGTGGTTTGATTGGATCATCTCGACAAATGAACGAAGAATTAGCGAGAAAAATGAAAGAAGATATTATTACAGAAAGTGCTTATGAGGAACTAATACAAAACCTCAAAATAGTTGACACACGAAAGAGAGAAACTGTTTGGTAAGAAATAAGATCCAAAAAAAGTAGTTAGAGTATATCTTTTTTTATTTAAATATGACTTTTTTTTGTTATCAAGTTAAGGGTAGAGACTAGGTTCTTTAAATCTTTTAATATTGATGCGGTGTATGGTTGTAAGTTTCTTAAGTCAGTCAATTTTTTTTTTCGATCAATGAGAATACATTGTATTCCTAACGCTAAACAATATTCTGCTTCGATTTGAGAATCTCCTATAAAAATTGAATCTCTTGCTGATCCATCGATAAAATCTAATAATTTGGTCCAGTATTTCCAATGAGATTTCATATATCCTATTTTATCATATCCAATTTTTTTATTAAAAAAAGAAGCAATATTTGCACCAACCAGACTTCCCTTAACATGGCTAGTATGAGCATTCGATGCAACAATTAAATCGATATCAGGAAATTCCTTTTGAATTGACATCAAAACTTTCCTTGTCTCAGGAAAACTTGCATCCCCTGAAGAACCAACACGAAATTCGTAGTTCCTACTTTCAATTTCATTTCTTAATTCTTGAGGGATGTCTACTAAATGCTTAGTAAGATTTGTAATTATCTTTTCTTCATATTTTTGGTCAAGTTCTTGCATCTCTTCTAAAGTCTGTTCTGTTTTTCTATTATAGATACTTTTAACCTCGCTCATCCACCATCTAAGAGCTTCTTTATGATAATTTTTTGCTTCATTTTGGTTAATACCTAATTTAGTAAAGATACGAACATATTCCGTTTCATAGAGAGAAAGAATAATTTCAGGGTCGACTAGAACATCGTGCAAGTCAAAAATAAGGTGCTTAATCAATAATGATTCCTCAGAAATATAATCTCTCCTATCGAGCTTAAAATAGATATTTTTTCTTACTTAGGTTTGGCGCCGGGGGTGGGATTTGAACCCACGAGTCCCAAAGGGACACTGGCTTTCATTAGAAGGAGAAAAAGAAAAACATTCTACTCAAGGCCAGCGCCGTAGTCCGCTTGGCTACCCCGGCTTATGTAAGCTTATATCATTCTCCAACTTAAGAACCTTATAAACTGCTAGATTAATAGCATAGAGAATTATTTTTCTTCTCTTTTTGCTCTAAATAAGGGATTTAAAGTTTAATCATAATAAATCATATTAAATGCTCTTTGTTTTTATATTATAATATTGATTGGTTAAAAAAAACAATTTTAACTTGTCTAGATCCCATTTTTAGCTTTTACTGAGAAGAATAAGTTTTTAGCAATATTTGGTTAGTTTAATTTTGAATTTACTATTTGAATATTAGGAAAATGAAGAAAAGATTGAAGTCATATCTTCAATTATATACTCAAATAAGATAGATTTATGGGATTATTAATGGAAGACCAAATTTCTGAGCGGATTTATCATCAATTAAATAAAGCGACCAGGCCATGTGAAATAGGATTAGTTATCGCGGTAGTAGGTCTTCCTGGTTCAAGAGCAGAGTTTTTACCTGAACGCTTAAGTAATTTTATTAAAAATTGGTCTCTACAAGATGATCTACCTTTTGATGAAAAGATTCCAGTAATTCCTTACTTTAAGCAAGGTCGAATAAAACTTTATCATTATATTTTGGAACCTGATGCAGACTTAGATCTTCGAGTTCGATCCTTACTACGATCTTGTGACGGAATCATCTTACAACTTGATAAAGCAGATCCTATTCTTATCCCAGGGGCAAAAAAAGTATTGGATCGAGTCTTAACCATGGTTTTAGATAGAAGGAAAATAGCTGTATTCGCATCGACAAGAACAGTCACAAGTAAGCTTGAGAAGAGCCGAATAATCGCTGGTTTAGACTTACATCACACTCAAGAAAGAGATTTGGATTCTTTGCATGTTTTCGGTCCATATGAAAAAGAAAAAGATGGCTATACAGAATTAATGGGGTGGATAGGTGATCTACTTGAGGAAAAACAATATAGTCATAGTGTAATAATTGAGAACGCGTATATTTATGATGAAGCAGGATTGCCCGTCATATTATTGGAAACTTCTAAACAAAGTAAAACATTAGAGCCTACCTTATTAACTGCAATGTATAGAGCCTTAGAGGCGTTATTTTTCGAACAACGAGGCGCAATTATTCGATCTCTCTCATTAGAAGAAGAGGGAGAACAAGACCTAACATTGGCTGCAATTAGATATAAAGACCTTGCTGTTTTACTTTTTATTCGAGGACCTAGTTCAAAAAGCTTAATTTGGCAGATTGGCACATATATTCTAATTGGAGTAAAACATATCCTTCCTAAAACCACTCCAGGAGCCTCTATGATGATGAAAATTAATGCAGATAGCATATTTTCTTCATTTCAACCACATGCAGGGGGCCATTGTGATAAATGCAAAAATCTTCAAAAAACTTAGCGTTTTTCTTCCATCATAAGCTGAGCTCCCGCGAATCCAACAATGATCAAATTTAAACCAAGTAAAATTAGGGATGTGGCATACCGAGGGTCATAAGCAAACCTTGTTGAAAATCGTAACAAGAACACTCCAAAAGTGCCAACAGAGAAGAAAATTCCTACAACAATAGTTTCAATTAAGAATTGATCGTGAATTGATGGTTGAACTAATACTGGAGAACCTGAGGATGTGAATCCCATCGGTATAGGATTTTCAGATAGAACGTATAATACTCCGGATAATAGTAGTATCGAACCAATGAGCATTAAGATTAGTATAATTCTTCCAGGATCTTGGTGAGGAAGGTAGATTTTTGGTCTGCGGAAATTCATCTTTGGTTTCCTAAAGAAGGGAATAAATGGAAGATGAGGAATGTAGTTATCTATTGCTTCAAGAATGTCTGGTGTTGCTTTTTTTTCTGACATAATTGCCACATTCAAAGATCTGGGTGTTAAATGGTTCAAGAGGTTTCTCTATGTTCAGAAAAGATAAATTATTGCATGTTTTTATCTCTTATGCGAATCAATCGTCTAGATGTCATTTTAGTTTTACCCTTTATAATCTCTTTAGGGGTATTTCATATCGTAATGCTACAAAAACTTGAATAATATCTTTTAATTATTTAATTAACCAATGTAATTAAACAACAAATAATTATTCGCTTGTATTTTTAATTATATTTTGAAAGTCATCTTCATTTAATTGCTGGCACATATCTGATAGAGTTTTTAGGATTTCAACCTTGTCAAATAACTTTCCACGAAGATCTTCAAGAATATCTTCAATTATTACACGAACTCCTCTTGAAAGTTCTTCAGGTATTTTTTCCAGGAATTCTAAAGAATCTAGCCGTTTTCGTTCCTCAACTATTGATTGAGTTAATTCTGGTAGTCCTTCCTGGCTCACACCTCCTTTATGGTGTATTAAATGGTTAAAAATTTCCCCTATTCGAAGGAGAATCTCATCATATACATACTGAACCATTTTCTCTTCAAAGAATGTTTGACGAGCAATCTGACGTTTTTGAAGATCTTCTACTGCGATTTCTGACACAAGTTCAGGTTTTTTCAAAGGTGAAATTGTAGAGGTTTTGTAGAAAGTCTTAGATAAATCACCAAATTCTGATACACGTATCTCTCCTTGCATTTTTTTGTTCAAAGCATCTTGTAGGGAATCAATCCGTTTTTGTGAAAGTATTTGACCTGCTTTAGATTGAATAACTCTTCTTTTTAATAATCTTTGTGGATCTACTTGTAATTTCTCAGGTTCTACATGAGTCATGATTCCAATTAGTCTTTTCTCATCATTTGCGAATTGATTTAGTAATAACTCTCCTTTATTCTCCCGGTGTTCAAGTACAAATTCCCATGGAATCAGCTCAAGCTCTGTTATTTCCGATTCGATCCCTCTTAAGCAAGCAATTATAAAATCATGATTTGAATTACTAATATAATCTAACATATCTGTAATTTGATTGAAAGTTTCAAGTTCAAATCGTCCTAATACATACTCAGTGGAAGTACCATTCATTTCTTGTGCAACAGCGGCAATAGGTAAACCTGCAGCATCTCTAAAAGCGTCAACAGTGTCGAGTGAATCAGAATAATTAATTGTATTATAGTTTAAGGTTCTAACCCATTTCGTAAGGATCGTAGAAAGAAATTCATCAGGATTTTGTCTATTTTTAACACGCGAAAATTCTCCCATTAAATCAAGACATCGAATCATTGATGTATCCGAAACATATTGTACATTGATATCTTCGGCTGGTAAGACCATAGCGGTCAATACAGTTTTGTTTTGGTCTGTACAATGTGTTTTTGTAATAAACATTGTTCGTTCAGGCAACATTTGATTCTGTTCACGAAAACGTAGTCTATATTTTGCAAAACGAAGTGAATATTCTACTTTACGTTCAAAAACTTTATCTATCTTAGCTATAGATTGTATAGCTGTTCGTACAGAGGTTAAAAAGGTCGAGTTAATATTCCTCGTAAAATTTGGTTGGTCAATTAGATTTTGGTCTTCATCGAGAAATAAAACCGTGCCAAACATATATTTAGGTTCTTCAATACTTCGTGTCTGGCTAATAAAGCCACGTTTTACTGCATCTAAATGATACCACGCAAAATAACGCTCAATAATAAACAAACCAGCATCCATATAATTTTCAGAGTTAAGAGTTAGAGCTGGGTATATTTCAATAATTTCACTATATTGATTCTTAGGAAAGCTGTTCCGCAAAGCACCTTCTAATTCTGCCATAATCCAGCGAAAATTTATATCTGGATCACAATATTCATTATAAAATTCAAATAAAGGTTTCACATAAAGGTCTACAATATTTACATGTATCACGTCTTCAGGAACATGAAGTCTCCAATTTTCAACGAAATAGCGTTCAATTTGATTTGCCACTTCTGTAGTAATTTGAATAAGGGCTACTAGATCATCTAAGGCAATAGGTAAGTATTTCTTACTATCTAGTAAGGATTCAAGAACCATTCGTATGTGAGTTACTTCAGTTACTCGTGTTTGAGCATTTAATTCAGTTTTTCTTAGTTCAGAGAGAGCAAATTTAGAAGCGAAAATTGCATTGAGAACTGTCTCTTCATCTACATTGAATTTCTCCATAAAATCCTTTATTAAACCTCCAAAAACGTTTCTATAATATTGAAACTGTTCAATTTTTCGTCCTCTACGCTTTAACACTTCTTTTAACTCAGCAACAACTGAGCCACCATGGGGAAAAGCTGTTGTCATTTTTTAATCAACCTAATGGTTATTGGATTATTATTAGAATATATTAGTAACTAGGAACCATATCAAGAGTGTTTTGATTCAAATATAAATAAGTTATAAATTAAGTCGCTAAGTATTGATAGTTTTTTTGAGTCATTTCTAATTTTACATGAAGACGAAAAGCTGTAGAATCTCAATTGAAAATGGTACCAATGTATCAGTTTAGCTTTATATTCCTGAAAGAACTTTTTCAAATATAATGGTGGATTCTCTATCGAACAAAGCAAATACAACTCGTTTTAAAGAAGAGTTTTCAAAATATCTCATATGATGAGAAACTGCTCTTAACATAATGTTAGCGCATTCTCGCATCGAGAAACCCGCGACTCCAGTTCCAATAGCTGGAAACGCCATTGATTTAATTTGTTTTTCCTCAACTCTTAGTAATGAACTTTTAGTACTATCTTCTAACGAGATGCTGGTTGTTAACACACCTGATCCCATAGAAGCAGCATGTATTACCCATTTGGCTTTTAATTCTCCACCAGAAGTTATAGCAGCTTCACCTAAAGGAATTTCTTTTATTGGATATTTTTGTAAAATTTCATTGCATTGTTTCTGAATTATTGGCCCCCCACGTGTTCGGATAGCTCCTGCTACTCCTGTACCCAACCAAAGTTTAGTATTAGCCGCATTTACGATTGCATCAACTTCTAGCTGAGTTATATCGCCTTCCCAAATCTCGATAATAGCTTTCTCAGTAATATTACGTTCCATGAAATCAACATCCTTTGAAATGTAAATTTTAAGAAAAAAGCTATACTTTAATTTTCCCGATAAGATTGGAGAGCATCTATCAAGTGATCAATATCCTTTTTAGAATTGTAAGCATGAGGAGAGACTCGAAGGGCCCCTGACCTAGGGCTTATCGCGATATTTTGACGGTGTAAATCTTCTGCAATTCTCAATGGATCAATTCCGTGCCAACCAATACTTACGATTCCGCTTCTCTGAGATGGCTCTATTGGAGAAAAAACATGAATTTGATTCTCCTCACACCGTTTGATCAAATAATCGGTAGTAGACTTTATGTTTGACCATACGTTGTGAAGTCCAATGTCCAATAAAAACTGAAAAGATTCAACCATACCAGATATTTCAAAATAAGGACTAGGTTCAAAATGTTGACCATCTGGTGCCGGATCAAATTTACAATGACTCATATTTCGTATACCATCCTTAGCAGACCACCATCCGACAAAAGAAGGTTTTAAATCTCTTCTAAAATCATTTTCATCTGATATCCACAAAAATCCAGTACCAAAAGGTCCTAATGCCCATTTATAAGCACCAGCTGCTAAAGCATCTATGCCTAATTCCCTACAATTTACAGGTAATGCTCCTACCGCTTGAATCCCGTCTACTAAAAGGTAACCTCCGACGTCATGAATTAAATTAGCTATTTCCTCGATAGGAGCTCTATAACCATTTGAAAATTGAACCAGAGAAATAGCAACTAATTTCGTTCTACTATCGATAGCGGTCTCAAAATCCTCAATGTTAAGGATTCCATTTTGATTGGGAACTACACGTAGACTAATTTTTTGTTTTTTGGAAACTACTTGATGTACATAGCTATTTGTTGTAAACTCTAAATCATTAATAACCATATTATCTCCAAAATTCCAAGGAAACCCTTCAACTACAGTATGAATACCTTGTAAAGTGCTACGTGTGAAAGCAATCCCATCTACATCTCCTCCTATTAATTCGGCTGTAATTCCTTTCGTTCTAGGGATTTCTTCACCAACAAATTTTTGGATAGAAAATTCAGGACTGAGTGTTCCATGTATTGCTTTAGCTGTTAATTGTCGTTCCATAACCATTTTTGTTCGCTTGGGAAGCGGGGAAAACGCTGCATGATCTAAATAAGTAATTTGTGGATTTAACGCCATTTTTGATGCAATTTCATCTGGTTTCATATTTAATCTCTCATATTCAATTAAGTAAAGAATCTTTTGAGAAGATATGATAGCAATAATAAAAAGAATAGTAAATTTGGTTAATAATCTAATCCTGAACGTTGCCTTCTCTTTTCGATTCTTTTAACCCGTTGCATTACAGAGATTTTTGTAAAGAAGCCCATTGCGGACTGGCTTTCAGATTCTTTTTTAACTTGTACCTCAACAGGGCGGTTCAATTGACGAATACGATCCTGGACAGAAATAGATGGTTTCAAAGAAATTGGTGGTTTTTCGGGTGGGGGTGGTTCTCGCCAGATCGGTTCAGGAGTTGATTTTTCAACTGGTACACTTGGAGAAATTTCGTCTCCTGGAATTTCTGTTGGTTCAGGTGGAGTGGTGGTAGGAGGAGCAGTGAGCGGTTCTTTTTGTTCCATAATAGGTTTAGGTTCAGAGGGGAATTCCTCTTGTTCAGATAGTTCAATTTCAAATGTAGGTGGAGTTGTTGGTTCTAAAGGTTCTAAGGAGCTTTCAACAATTACTGGTTTTGGTTCTGTTATTTGAGCTGTAATCGTTGGTTCCGGTTCTTTTGTTATTATTTCTTCCTCTTCAAGGATTTCTGGAATGTGGATGAAGTCTTCAATTCGTGCAACAAGACGTTCTTCATCTATTTGTGCCAATTGCTCCCCACGTTTGATAGCTTCTTCAGTTTCTTCTCCTGCAACAAGTAATGCCTCTCGAGCGACATTCTCAACTGCCTCAAGAGGGTCATTTTCATCTACGACAACTAGACAGGCTAAATTCCTAGATTCATCCTCAACTTGTATAAATCGGTAATCCTCACTACCTGGGTTTTCTACAACTAGTGTCTTAATGCCTTTACCTCCGATCTGTGAAGCAAATGCCTCTATTGCGGAATAAAACCCAGTGATTAAGGTCGCATCTTCTTTGACACCACCAATTCGGGCATTAAGAAGTGGATTCAAAGCTCCAGATGAATCCGTGATATCTTTTGAGCGCTTATAAACGTAAATGTTATGAAGATGGATCTTTGGTAGCTCATAATCTCCAACAAGTTGTGAAGCAAGCCAATCGAAGGCCTCACGAATTCCTTGTCCTGACTTTGCGGATGTAGGAAAGAGCTGAAGTCCACGTATATCATGTTCAGCAATTGCTTCAAGCTCAAAATATTGCATAAGTTCATCAATTGAAGCGGATTCGGGTAAATCCTGTTTATTGGCTAAAATAATAAGAATGGGTTCGCTTTGGGCCCAACCAAGACAAAATTCCAAAGAGTCTCTAGAACGTTTGAACCATTCGTGTTTAGCAGAATCAACTACAAATACGATAGCTTCTGCTCGCGGAATAAAGCTCTTCCAAAACGTATGAATAAAGGGTGATTGTCCTCCAAGGTCAAATGCTTGGACCTGGATTCCCCTGTAAGAAAATGAATCAACGTTAAATCCCATTGTAGGGCCACGTGGAGGTGTAAACTCACCATGTACAAGACGACGAAGAGTACTCGTCTTTCCAGCAGCATGTAAGCCAACAAATGCTATACGCCTTGCTGTGGTATTTCCAGAACTCAATGGGATTTCCCCAATACGTAGTTACAAAACAAGCGTCTTATTAATATCTTGAATATCACAAATTAATTAGTTTACGGTATTTTATCTGAGGTTAAAAATAGTATTTTATTGGCTGAGTTAAAGTTTCTCCAATTTTCAAAATGAAACTAACTAAGATTTATTAGAATTTGTCACATAAAAAAACATTTTTTCCCCTTTTTAGATTTCAATCGCTCTTAAACATTCGAATCGCAAAATCAAGTTGATCTGTAAGAAGTTCCTGTGCAATAAGTGCAGCAAGAGGGGGAGGGACAGCTTCTCCAACCTGGTTTATTTGACTAGTTACAGATCCATAAAAAATATGGTCATCAGGAAATCCTTGTAATCTAGCCATTTCCCTTACCGTTAATAGCCTATTTTCATA
>JAEOTI010000554.1 GCA_016839955.1 Candidatus Hodarchaeota archaeon
ACCACCAGCGACACTCCAAAAAATACATTTGCAGCTTTAACAGACGATCGTAGACTGGATTTAAGGGGCCGTTAGCCCAGACCCGTAAGCGATAGATCAGATGCTTCTTACGCGAAATATACAGGAAAAAAGGAACATCTGACCAGAGGAGTTGTGGACGTATTTCATTGACCGAACCCCGAATGGTCACGATGATGCCCGCACGACGTCTACGAGCATATTCCGCCAGCAGCTGCATAGTCTTGGGAAAAGACATGGTTCCCAGCAGATGTTCAAACGCATCAATCACCCAGAGGGCCACGTCAGATCGTCGCATGTTCCAAGAGAAGAGGCGAGAAAAATCATCCGTGCTTTGCAGAGTCAGCTTGTCCACGCGACCGAGTTGATATTGCCGTTCCGTCCCCTGTGTACGCCAACTCAAGATACTTTGCACGCGATCGGGTCGATAATCCCCAGCTAGATCACAATAGACGATTTTCCAGGGGAAAGGGAAGCTTAATAACGAAGAAGTGAGCAATTGATACAGAAATTGGGTTTTCCCACCCTCTGCAGGGCCCGCAATGACCAAGGGCCACTGCCACGACCACCCTCCATGCCAATATTTGTCCAACTGTGCCAAATAAGTGGGTACTGAACGACGAGTAGGAAGATCCGTTCGAAGAGGGATGATCGAGCTCGGAGGGAGGTCAAAGGTCTTGTTTATCTCTTTTTTGGTTAGAATATCATAACTCCGCTCAGATTCAGGTTGAGTGGTCATAATTATCACTCTACAAGTTCTATATAGGATTCATGATCTAGGTTAAATACTCGAAGAGCGTTTCAGAACTAGGAAGTTGTTTGAAATTGACATTAACTATTAGCTTGGAGAGCTAGGATTCTTTATTTCCCAAATTGGAGGACGCTAATGAATATTCATTTTAATATCAAGCTTAAACTGCTTTTCTGCCATAAAAATCCCTATTAAGATAAGAATGTGATCTTAGATAGAATTGATACCTACAAACAATGTAATTATTAAAATTGTATTTAAGTATAGAGTTTATAACAGAGTAAATCAAGCTGACAACTTTTTAATAGAATGAAATGATGATTTATGTAAGGAAAAAAATCTCTGGTCTTCTTTCTCTCATTATCCATCCCAATTACAATCACTGAAATTGCTCTAATTCAACTTTCTTTCAAATCATATCTCATTAAATTTTTTTAAACGAATCTCCAAAATTTGGACTTAAAACATATATAAACAAGTTTTGTCTCTGGATTACTTTTATTGAACTCTGAAAAACTTTTATTATTCAATGTGAGGTAATAGAAATATATAATCTCCCAAAATTCTTAGCTTTTCAGTTTATTCAGATTAAAGATTAAATTATATTTTGAGAGATTCAAGGATAATGGAAAACACAATCCTTACTCAAAATTTTGCAAGTCAGGAGGTGATTAGTAAATGACTCATTTTGTTACACTATGGTTGTCCGAACATGATTCGGATGAAGAAAAAATGAATTATGAATCAATATTGAATGATACCATAATTAAATACTGTGGTGGAATAACTACCCAATCAAAATATTCCTCAGGAGGTAGGAGGATAACTGCAATTCCACTCTGTGAATCTCAAGAATGTAATCTCCCAAAAGGAACAATAGACAAAATCACAGAAGAAATAAAGAGATTAACTGGTCGGACCTCACGAGGAAAAGTGCCTTGTAATCTCAACTACGAAAATAACGCATAACCAGTTTCAAACCAAAAAAAGGGGTTTTTAATCTAGCTTATTAATATATAAAATTTGTTCATAAATCAATAAAGAGAAGCTATTTACTTTATGCAGTCAACTATACTAGAGAAAATAGCTTTTATCAATTAAAATCTTCCATAGATGAAAAACTTAATGTGCAATGGTTTTATCAGAAGAGGATTATTCAAATGAAAGTTAGTATAGATAAGATAGTCATTCCATGGTATTCTCCGAGAGAGGATTATAGTGTCGAGTTTCTGAAAGAATTACAAGAAAGTCTTTCAAGTATAGGACAATTAGATGATGTTATCTTAAGAAGAAATGGAGAATTGTATGAAGTAATCGCTGGATCACAACGAATTAAAGCTGCGAAAACTATTGGATGGAAAGAAATTGATGCAAAGGTTCTTGATATCTCTGAAAAAGATGCAGCAGTAATATCACTACAATCAAATGTGGTAAGAAAAAGCTTACAACAGATTGAGGAGGGAAAAGCTATTAAAAAGATGATCGATAATTTTAAACTTAATCAAAGGGAAGTTGCTGATCTGTTAAATAAAAGTGAATCGTGGGTCAGTAATCGTTTATCTTTAGCGTTAAATGTTACAAGAGAAGTTCAGGAGGCTCTATTGAAGGAAAAAATTTCAGTGACGCATGCAGTAATAATTAGCAAGCTTGATGAAACACAGCAAATCGATTTTTTAAACCATATCCTAAAATTTCAGAAAAACTATAATCGAAAAATTTCCCCCGAGGAAACGAGAGAAGAGCTCAAGCGATTTCTGAATGATACAATATATACAATAGGCTATTCTGGCTGGGACCTGGACAAGTTCATAAAAATTCTGGAAGACAACGATATTGAATATTTAATTGACATAAGAGAAAGTGGAGCAAGTGTACGGAAACCTGAATTCTCAAGGAAAGTTTTAGAAGATCGCCTCAAATTAGAAAAAATTAGACTCATTGAACGTTCAGATTTAGGAGTTCCTTTCGATATTAGGAGAGCAGGTATGGAAGGGGGTTTATCTTGGGAATGTTTTACTCAATGGTATACTTGGTATGTTACAAAGAGCGAAGGAACAGACAAAACTTTCGAATTAGCAGAGGAAATTAAAGACTTGGGAAGATCAATTCTAATGTGCTCTGAAAAATACCCAAAGGCTATGAAGGAACAAGAACACGGATGCCATCGAGATATCTTAGCTAATTTGATTATGAAAACTAATATTTTTAGGAAACGAAAAGATATAGTAAAGTGACTCAAAGGGGGTTAAATTCTTGCGAGAGGAAATAATCATAATAGGAAGGGCTTCACCTGAATGGAGAGAAAAATATGGAGAAATGACCGTATGTACTGTAGGGATAACTAAAAATTATCAATGGAGACGTTTATACAATTTCAATATTGGAGATTTAGATAAAGTACATAATTGGTCAATAATCGAAGTTGAATTAACACGAGAAGGCGTGAAAGATCCAAGACCAGAAACTCACCGGATTCTTAATACTTTACCCAATTATTTAACCGTTAAAGGGCAAATAAAAGATATAAATCAAAGGAAGCTTTTTGTTGAAAAGTTGGTTAGAAGATCAATTGTCTTAATGAAAAACAATAAGGAAACCTTAGGGATAATTAAACCTGTAGGATTAACATATGATATTAAGACTATAGACCCTCAAATTTATGAGAAAAAGAAAAAACCAGAACAAGTGAGTTTACAACGGTGGTTCGACCATGAAATTTTTAAGAAGGAAAAAGAAAAAGAAAGAAAGATTCGAAAATACGCTGAAAGACATTATCAAATTAATTTTAGATTTCGATGTGGAGCTTCTTGTGAAACCAAAAATCCTCATAAAATGATGGTTCTGGATTTAGAGTTATTTATGCTATATAAACATCTATCGAGAAAATATCATGATAACGAAACAATCCTCAAAAAAATGAAAGATAGAATAGA
>JAEOTI010000555.1 GCA_016839955.1 Candidatus Hodarchaeota archaeon
CTAAGCAAAAAATTGGACTTAATGACTGCCTTGGATGGAGAAAGTATTAATGTTGAAATAGTGGAACCCTAAAAATAGGTTTCTTTTTTTCTTTTTTCCCAACACTCTTTACACCACTCCACATATGTTACTGAATTATTACACCCTTTACACTTGCGCTTATAATTCATCCTTCTAGGTGGTCTTTTCTTAGGTGGTTTTTTATTCCGTAATTTCCATAAATCATAAGTCATTCTTTCCCCTTCTTTTTTTCTTTTTTATAACAACAACAAGGCGAGTATGAATAAAATTACGATCCCTGCTGCACTCAATTCCCAAAAATACGTTGTGAGAAAGGTTTTGATCCGACTTATCCTGCCCTCTTTTAACTCATAGGTCAGGTCAGTTAATTTTAGATAGTCTAGGTTACCACGGTTCTTTTTACTCACAAATTACACCAGCATTAACGGTTTAGGATTTCTTCTTCATATTCTTTAATAGTTACCCAATTTTGGGAAGGATTTCTTCTTTTGGCCTTTAGTTGAATCATCCGTAAATGAAGTTCGGCTAAGGTAAACTCACTTTTACAGCGATTACATTCCACATACCACCCACGTAAACCTCGCCCTATTTTAAAAGTGCGACTATCACAGGCGAGACAAGTTTTATAATGCTTTTGACTATGACGATGTTCATTTAGGGTTTTAGCGATCTCCCGTCGCTCTTCGTTAGTATAATTCATTAAGAGTAGTTCAATGACTTCTTTATAATGCAGTTTCTCGTCAGGGGACATAGTAGCACCAAGAATTAAATCTTACCAAATGGGTTGTTGTTTCAGATAGTTGAGGAAATTCAAGGTATAGGCAAGTTCCTCCGATTTGGTAAAATATGACGCAAGTATACGGGCCACTTCTTCGCCAAGGCGTTCAGTCTTTTTATGAATCATGGCGATGATCTGAGGGAGAGTCATCTCGGGGTTATTGTGTTGTAAAGTTTCTAAATTTTTTCGGTATTGGACTTGTAACGGCAAAATTCAGTTCTCCTTAATTTTCAAATATTTCTCTAATTTATTGGGTTTTTTAAATTGCATTTTCCGCAGGGTGATTCTTGTTTTTTCCGCTGCATCTTTAATCAATTCGTCATAAAAAGTAAAGCGCAAGTCGAGAATACGATTCACTAGATCATATTCTCGATTATTCCGATAGTGAATTTCAAAGGGAATATCACAAATGAAAAGTGTATCACAGACATCTTTGTAGACCGATTTTTTCTTTCTAGTAGCCTTATGTTTTTTAATGAGTTCATGTAACTCAAAGGTACTATGAATGAATAATTGTACCCAGCGATCACCAGGGATCTTATAATCGGAAATTGTGATGAAATCACGGCCTTCGAGTTTGACAAGAAAATTTCGAATGGCTTTATCCCCTAAATCAGTAATTTCATGGTCTAAAATTGCGACCGTAGCGGCACCATGCACCAAAAAATAGTGGATTATATCACTAAGAGCACGAGGTTTCTTGCCTCGGTAAATCAGTGGTAAAAGTGTTGGATCAATTGACATACAAATACCCATTATCCTTTCCCATCCACTTCTATAAAAAGCTACAACTTGGTAAGAGACATTTGGTAAGAAAGAGTTCACAGGGGACATTTGGCGACTGTCAATAATTACAATAAATAGGGAGAAAGCCCTTCGGGGGAATTGAACCCCCTAGCTCTGCAAGCTTGCCATCTACATTCCGTTAAGGGCAATAATAAAAACAAGGCGAGGGGTCTCTTACTTCCTTTGGGTCCAGCTTCAACGTCCGAAGACGAAACGAGACCCCTCTAACGGAATCATAAGATTGATTGTTTAGAGCACAATCAACAAAGCTCTTGGGATCATTGATGCACCATAAAGGAATTTCAATCCAATATCTCTAAAGAGCTACTTTAGTGTTTTAATTTTTCCTAACAGAAAACCTATCTCCACCCAAACTAATATCGTTATTAGGGTATACCTCTTGTTGGAGATTTAAACTAATGGTGTACGTTAGAAAAGAGATTACTTGTATTTAAAGTCACCCTTTGGTAAGATTACTAGAGTTATTATTATTATTATTATTAATTATAAAATAGATTATTATTATTATATTATTTCTAGTTGTAGTAGTACTACAACAACGACAATGAATCGGTCCAATAGGAGCAAGTTCTCTTACCAAATAGGGAAAGTTTTTTATTTGATAAAAACTAAATTAATATTGTGAAGAGATTCATTTTTTGAACCTTATAGACATTCGAAATACCCTTGATCTCTTCCATTCCTTTCTTTAAGATAGTTGGGGCGGGTTGGCCTTTGGCCCTGGGCTTAAGAATTATCTTCGATTTTAAACAGATTATGTTTATCTGAAAAATTAAAATTATTTAGTTCTAATTCTTCTACAGCTTTAATTCCTTCCCGTAATGCACAATAATGATGTAAATAACCAAGCCTATTTTTGGATATAAACCAAGCTTTTAGTACAATAATTTTCTTGTCAAAATCAATATTAAGGACGGCAACTTTAGGAATAAACCTAGATTCAGAAGTCTTCTTCTCACCTTTTTTATTGATAAAGCCGAACTCAATTAAGTAGGATTTGGGAGAATAGTCGGATAAATAAGAGAAAAAATATTGAAATTTAGTCATATGGTTTTACTGTCCTTAAATAATTATTAAATAAGTTAGTCGCTATCCAGAACGATATCTAGATGAATTTTTTTATTGTTCTGTAAAGCATCCAATAGTAACCAGCGTTCTTCTAAGGATAAATCAAAATCTAAAGGAATGATTTCTTCAAATAGTAAGTCATCCATATCGCCCCTTTCGAGTTTTAATTGTATATAAACTCCTTCACCACTAAGAGATTCTTCTACGCTCATTTTCATACAGTGGAAACGCTCCAAGTCATCAAAACATTTTCATAGACTTCTTTCCGTGATGGATCTTCTTGGGATTTCTTTTTCACCCATTCCCGGAGCTGAGGAGAACATCCATCTTTTTTCTCAAAATATTCATCGATTTTAAAATTAAGTCCGATAATATAAATCATGATCCCGTCTTTCCAGTCTTTGCGATAAATATAATAGGAATCTTCTCCTTTTAATGAATGACCATGAGGACATTTCTTATCAGCACAAAGGCTAGATCGAAAGCGTTTCTTACAGAGACAGCAATAATAACCAAATGTTTGAGTCATACTTATACCTCATAACTTATATTATATTACCCGACGAGCATCTCTCATTAGTTCTTCATATTCTCTAGAATTGATGTTAATTTTTTTAGACCCCTCATCAAGCTTCAAATACTGTTTATAATTTCCGCAGGATTCGCAATCTTCCTGTCTCGCTGCATGACAGCCTGTTTCCTCCTCGCATTGTTTTTTAGCTGGAAGAAAATATTCTTCTCGCCATTTCTTTTCTAATAGAGACAATACCAAATTCCTTCACCCATATTTATTATCTTACCAAATGAAGTTTATCACATTCCTAAGTAAATGTAATATATGTTTTTAATTTTTTATATTCTTCATTAGAGAGTGAAGAACTACTTTTGTAAACCTTATGCAAGAGGTTTAAGGCTTCTTCTTTAGTAATTGTTTCAGGCGATATTCCAATAGTAATTGGCATAGTAGATAACTTCCTTATTATAGTTTACCTAAAATCTAGCCACTTCTTAATTTTGGGTGTTTCTATTAGCTTAATTGAGATATTCTTACTCAAAATCTCATGTTTGCCTCGTTCTTTGATTGTCAAGCTCACATTATAGTGTTTGCTCAACTCTTCTGCCAATTCTTTGATTAAGCGGAGATTGGCCTCGATATCGGTACTCCCTAACAATTCTTTGATATCGGTCAAAATATTATTTATCTTGTTTTTTTCAAAATCGACTTCGATTGGTTCTGCAAAATCCATAAATATCACTATAACGGAAAGAAACATACTCCTATAAAAAGGAATCATGTGGTAAGAAGACAAAATAAAGAGAAAGTTTAGATGGGTTTAGCTCTTCCACATTTCTTACAACGGGAAATATTGTTTTTGTAACTCCGTCCACATTGACACTCCCAGATAGGGGAGGATGAGATAGGCTTATCTAGTTTGTCTTCTTCATTAGATAGACTAATTGAATAGCCTTGTAGTTTATCGATATCATCTACAATATTGATATCGTTTCTAGTAGGCTCTTCCGAGTCAAGAGGTTGGGCAGGGGGCGGAATGTCGTTAAGAATCTCATTTAAGGACGCTTCCAGGGCCTCTGTAGACTTTTTCGGATTAATCAATGGGCCAATCTGAAGGTCTTCTATTTGAATATCTAATTGTTCACATATCTTAAGGATTTGATGATATGCCTGTGTATATTGTTGATCAATCCCATTAAAACGAGTAATGACTTTGCCTAATGTGTTAAGAATATCTCCCATTGTCTCCTGAATATTCTCAC
>JAEOTI010000556.1 GCA_016839955.1 Candidatus Hodarchaeota archaeon
AGCGAGAAGCATATGAAATTTTGAGTAAAAATACTCGTCATCCAAACCGTAAGGCATTGAGTATGTTTGTAGAATCCAAGTGTTTGTACCATCGTTGTTTAAAACAATAAAGGAAGAGTTTGTAAATAAACTCAATGATTCAGAGTAGAAAACAGGATTCAGAATGAAACTATTAGTGGAATATGTAGAATTTTTTCCATTTTTTGATCCCAGGTTCTTTAATATCGAATATAGGAAAGTAAAAACTTTTTCTCTAAGATTGAAGTCAATATTGAAATTTGAATTTCTACCTGCAAACGCACATTCAAGAGACAGTTTTCCACAGGAATCTATCACCTGATAATTAAATTGGGAGATATTAGAGATGAAGAGCGAAGTTAACTGATGAATTTTATTACGAAGAGTAAGTGTAAGCGTTCTATAAGGCTGCTCGTACAGTCTCATTCCTTTGATTTCACGAAAATAAAAGTATCTAGGGCAGAATAAATACTGCTCCAAGACATTAATTGTCAATTTCATAATCAACACAGGTCTATTACGATGCATTTCTGATTTATTTGATGAAATGATGATTTCAGCAATCCTCGCGAAAGGAGAAACATTATTTTTTGAAGACGATTCTCTGAAGAAGTTCCTAAGAATGTAAGAGTCATTCTATCATATGCTTTAACTCGTAAACCAAGACCAAGGAGTTCTCTGTCGTTTAAATTGGAATAGATAATGAAATCAATTATTATACGATTTGATTGGAAAAATGGTTTTTGAGATGAAAAAGTCGCAATATTACCTGCTTTTTTCATAAGATTGGGTATGATTTTCTCAAGAAGTTCAAGCTTACAGTAGTAAGCCTCCCGAATGATAAGAAATTCTTCCATTGATCCCGATTCTGTTGATACATGAAGATGATATTTTCCTAAGGTCAAACCAAAGAATAAATTATCATAAATTAAAACTGAAGGATCCTGCAGTAAATTAGTCATTTGAATGTATCTCCTCAAAAAGATTTACTTCTAATAATGATTACATGAGGAGATTATATATTCAAAATTTCTCAAAATTCCAAGCTGTTTATAACACTCCTACGTAATATGTGACTCAAGAGATGGCAATATTGGAGTTTGAAGAAAAAGACACACCTTTCAAACGGTGTAATCATCTTGTTTCTACTAGTACATCTCTTGCTTATTGCATCAAATATCATGAATGGATGACTAAATGTCCAAAAAAATGTGGTTATTTTGAAGAAGGGCCTCCTGGGAATTTAGATGACCTTAAGAAAGAAAAATTCAACCCTGAATGTTTTTATTTTTCGAAAAGTGACACAAATAATTCTATTTATCAGTGCAAATTATTCAAGCAAGAGAATCCGATGTGTGAATCGTGTCAGTATCTAAAAATTGCTAATGAGAAAATTGAAACTAGCTGATATCTTTCAAAATTGCCTTTTTTATCATGAAGTATCGCTTTTCATACTTCATCACGTTTTTCAAAGAAAGAAAAGTCATTGTTTCGATGTTTCTATCCAAAGCTTCTGTTGCATCTAGTTTTGTCCAAGATTTTAAGTCTAATATGTCTACATTGTGATAACGTAGAATTGAGACGATTTTAGGTCGAAATTTAACTTGGAATTCACAATTCATTTCAGCACCTATGAAGATAATTCGTTCATGTTTTAGTTGATTTTTACCATCTGATAATGTCACTCGTAAGGGTAAGTGTTCTAGTACAGGTGGTAAAACCGATATCTTAAGAGAAACATCATGAGATGATTTTTCAATTCGTTTCACTTTCATCTCAGTATGCCAGTCTAGAATTTGTTTATTCTTTAACCATCGATCATAGAAATGATTAATTTGGTGGAAGTATTCCATAACCCATGTATTCCTTATTCCCCCCACTGGAAAAAGAGCATCTTCGATCCATAGTTGTTTTGGTTTATGTGAAGAGGAATAATTTTGGAAGATCGTTTTATTTGGAATACTATCATGATTGAATACGGCAATTTGTAAGGATGGACATGAGGAAAGCATCTTTAGGGATCGTTGACTATTCCATCGTGTTCTTACTATAACAGGCCATATAAAAATCCGAACCAAGACCGACATTAAGGAACCAAAAACATTAGAAAAGGGAATTTTTCTAGCAATCAATGAAGAAAGTGTAACAGGTCCGCTTTCTAGAACGACTGCTTTTATAAACTGGTTTTTAACTAAGGAACAGGCGAAAACTGTCCCTAATGAGTCAGCATAAATAGCTATATTTCGTTTATCTATATTAATATTGTCTACAAGGTATTTGTAAGCACTGTTGATGATTGATTGATAATCATTTGGTGATGTAGTCTTTTTTACCAATAATTGTGAAGATGGGTCAAATTCATGAATTAGCGGTAGTAATACATTGAAATCCATTGTTTGGAGAACTCCAGCTGTCCGAAGACTATTACGTAAGTAGTTACTACTGCTTAAGTCAGGGATTAGTAAAATACAGGTAGAAGGTTTACTTACTCCTGCAAAAAACCAGGCTTTGTGAGTTTTTTCACCTATATCAAATTCTATTAAGTCTGATTTCAGTCCATAATCTTCTGGTTGTTTAATTATAATTTTTTTGCGTAATCTGAAGGAAATATACATAAGAGGAATACTTTCTGTAACACGAAAATAAATTATTAGAATTATGACGATGAATAAAAAGGAAATAATAAG
>JAEOTI010000557.1 GCA_016839955.1 Candidatus Hodarchaeota archaeon
GAATCAGAGAATCAACTCACAATCCAAATCACAACTGATCATGGATCAACCTTTGAGATAAAAGCTCATTCAAACATAATTAAAGACCCAGGTTTTAAAAATTTCAACTTAGATTATAAATATCGGTATATTCATATCAATAAGGAACAACAATACATTATCTCAAAAGCAACCTTGTCTGAATGTTATATATTTCAGGATGATTATGTAGACGAATCAATATTTCTTATTCCAAAGGGATATGCCGTTTTTGAAAGAACTAAAGATAAATGTTTTGTACATGGTGGTATTTCTCCTGAAGAAGTTTTAATTCCCAATATTATTGCAAAAAGGCAGGTTTCTGCAATTATTGAACCAAGAATAATGTTAAAAGAGCATGAGTTTATTCGACGCGTTCCAACTAAACTCACAGTTATCATCGAAAATGCTAACCAATTTTCAATCCATAATGTAAATTTTAGAATTGCTAATTCGGGGATAGATTATGAAGAAAAAGGATTATCTGAATTATCAGGATATTCAGAATTGGAAGTTTCTATTCCGTGTAAATTTAAAAAACTCTTTAAAGATGATGAACTTAGACTTATAGTATATTTTGAGTATCTGGGGGAAAGGAGGAGGAAGGAGGAGACTTTTGAGATTAAAATCCGTTCAATATTCGAAACTACTTTTGATCTATCTGAACTAAACTTCGAAGATGATTAACTATGAAACCTTTCGAGGAAAAAGCTATCAATTTTTATGAAGAAGTGATCATCAACAAGGGCCTTATTCATAAAGCTGGATTTGGATCCAGATCGATACCGACCTATGTGGGTGAATGGATTATATCAAATTTTCTTGAAGATGGAGCTTTATCTGAACAGACTCGTAACAAAATTTCAAAATTTGTTAAAAAATTCTTACCTACAAAATCACAAAAAGACGAAATCAAGAATTTACTTTTAAACAATGAAACTGTGCAAATTTTGGATGATTATCGTGTCTATGTCAATTTAAGAGACGCAACACGGTTATTGGAAATTCCTTTGCTAGATATTAAAAACGCAAAGACAACTGACGCTATTGTAGAGGATAATGAACTTATTTTAAAAAGTGGTGTTTGGGGAATCGGAAATTTGTTCTACATTCCTCCAGATGGAGGTAAAGGTAAGGGTGAAGTCTGGATGCGATACTTCAAGCCTTTTCAAGTTCATAGGATTGATGTGGATTATTTTAAGGAATGTAGACAACATTTTAATTTTGAAGAATGGCTTAACTTGATGATATCAAGTATTGGATTTAATCCTGATCTCTTGGATCTTGAACAGAAAATGGTGCTTATTATGAGAATTATACCCTTAGTTGAACCACGAGTTAATGTCTGTGAATTGGCACCGAAAGGAACAGGAAAAAGTTTCGTTTATGATAATTTATCAAGATATGCCCGAGTCATTGGAGGAGGAAAGGTTTCACCCGCAGCATTATTCTATAATATGAAAACCCAATCACCTGGCCTTATTACTCGCTATGATATTATTGTACTAGATGAAGTGCAGAGTATTCGTGGTGATAGTGCTGGAGAACTTATTGCTGGCCTCAAGGTTTATTTAGAGTCAGGAAACTTCAGCAGAGGCAATAAGAAGGGAACTTCAGAAGCAGGTTTTGTTATGATGGGAAATATTGCGTTGGATGAATATCAAGAACCTGTTCACTTGGATAAAGGATTATTCTTAGAATTTCCAAATTTCCTTCGAGAAACAGCTTTTATCGATAGAATACATGGTTTGATTCCTGGTTGGAAGATGAAACGTATATCTTCTGATACACCATCTCAATACATGGGATTTAAAGGTGATTTTTTTTCTGAAATCCTTAATGCTTTAAGATCAAATTTAGAATACAGTGACTTTGTGCAGGATCATGTCAAGCTTAAAAATTCTGATGATTTAAGGGATAGAAAAGCTATCATAAGACTAACAACAGGTTTCCTAAAAATCCTTTTTCCACATCTCCAACCGACTCCAAATGAATTTTTGAATTATTGTTTGTTACCAGCTATCAGAATGAGACAAAGAATTAGAAATGAACTTAATAAAATGGATAAAGAATATAGAAAAGTCAATATAGGTTTTGATGAGGAATATTATCGAGAATGGGCCAAACAGACAAATTCAGAGATTTTAATTTATTATGAAGAAGAGAAAGTGGATCAGATTGAGCCTGTAAAACCATTTGTTTCTGATGAGATTGAATATATACTTGAACAACAATTAGAAGACGAAGAAAAAATTGTAGTAATAGATGGAAATAATGTTGCAAACGATTACAGGGATAAAGAGGGTCGAGCTAGGTTAAAAAACATTCTGCTTGTTATTAATGAAATAGAAAAACGAGGATATCGAGCTATATGCTTTGTTTCAGCTGCATTGAAATACAAAATTGATAATCCGTCCCATCTGAGCGAATTATTTAAGTCTAGAGTTATTTTAGAGTCTCCAGCAAAATCTCACGACGATAAATTCATTATTATGACTGCAAGAAAGCTTAATGGACTGATAGTTTCGAATGACACCTTTTCTGAGTTCCTAAAGGAATTTAATGACTTATTAGATCGAAGAATATCGTTTAAAATCGTCTCACTTGAAACTGTCATTTTA
>JAEOTI010000558.1 GCA_016839955.1 Candidatus Hodarchaeota archaeon
AAAGTATCAGAAGAAGATTATAACGATTATATGTTAGCTACCATAATTTTCTTGGCAGAAAATTGTAATTTGTTCTTGGTTCCATTTGGGATGTCACTAAAGGTGTTTAAATCTTTAAATGAGGTTGTTCAAGAATTATCTGATAATAGTGGACTGAATCACAAAGATATTGGACGACAGATAATGATTTTTCAGAGAAAGCATCCAGAATATACTTTAACAGAGTCTGCAAACTTATTACTAAAAAATGGTATCATTTCTATAAGTCAGAGCCCTTTACAACCATTTATTTCCCAAACAAAACATTCTATAGGTAATAAGAAGTTGGAGCGATGGAAAACCATCTTAAGAAATGAACTAGAACAATTATGTAATTCAATCCAAAAAATTAAATTTATAATTTCTCAAAACTCTATACTCTCTGATCACGACTCAAATTCACTCGAATTAACATGTCCTGAATGTAATCAGAAATTATTACTGAAAAAACCACAGAATAAGAAAACAAGGAAAGATGGATTAATAAAATTCTCTATACCCCATAATGGACATGTACTTACAGTTTTACTAGATAATAAGTCACGTCTGCGACGATTTCAAGTAAGTGATGCTGTAGAACCTTTGGTCAATCAGTTGAAATAACTTAGTTAATTCTCAATTTCAGTTGCATATAAGATATAAAACTCATCATTTGTTGAGAAGAAGATATTAATGTCGTATAAGCCATATTTCCATGAAATATTGAAAATTTTGTTCTTAACAATTCTATGGTTGATCACCTGTTTAATTTATTTTGAAACAACGTTGTCTCTTCAGTTAATCATCCTTTCAATAATAATTGGTTTTCTTCTAAGGATTAAAAATCTAAACAATATTTTAGAGAGGAAAAAAGGACCAATAATAATTCAAGAAGATATTCTTTTCTCTAGAAATTTTAAATTATTTTGTCTAATCCTCCAAGGAAATTCAAACCAGTTCCAGGATCTTCAAAGTTTAAATACGTTAATATCAAAGGATCCTTGCTCGTTTATGCTCGATATTTATAAAGAACACCTTTACATAATACTGTATTCTCGAGATTTACAAAAATTAGAAGATAAAAAGGAAGCGATATTCCTTCACTTTAGCCAGATATTCCCTGATGCCCAAATACTCTCAGGAATCCATCTAGAAAGGTTCTATAACCGATTTAGATTGAATTCAAATGGTTTTTCAGATCAAGGTGATGAATACTATCTTGTTCGAAATCATAAATTTGTGGATAATACTCCATTAGAATCAACTAATTGGATCTTTACAAGTGAAAAATTGATTTTTTTTTCTCCTTACCTTTATGTTTCTCAAAAAACTGTTTATAAAACCGATTCTAAGAAATTGATTAATGATGAAAGAATTTTAATGCGTGAACCGTATCTACTTTTATCTAAGGACTCGACTCATAGATTAGGTTTTAATCGAAACTCTAAAATAGATTTAAATAGAGTTTCAAATCATTCAGATTGTGAAAGGATATTCTTAGGCCTTCCTCTAAGCAACACAGATGAAATTGATGCAAAAAAGGTAGTTGGTATCTTAATTAATATTCTTGAATCGAAAAAAAGTCAAAACATCTATTTGAAGGAAAAAGAATTTCTTTCAGAGAATGAAAAAAATGTGTCTCAAAATTTAATTCTTAAACCTGTAACTGAGGCTAATACTAGTTTCTTTGCTAATAAGAATGAAGAATGGAGTGATTTATTTTGTAACGAGCTTTGTGATTTGCAGACTCTTGATCTTCCTAAAAAATTGATTCAAAATTTGTGTACCAGCCTACAAAGCAGGAGTAAAAAGATTATTGCTGAAGAAACTGTAAGAAAGGAGCTGAAAAAAAGGAAACTGATTGGAATGGAAGATCTTGTATTAGGTGTGAGGAAGATCTGTAAGGACTTACCGTTCTCCTATTCATTATGTCTCCTTCATATGTTCACCTGTGAAGATAGTTCTGTCTTTGATTTACGTGAAATCAGAGATTTAATCCATATCTTAAAAATTGTTCTTCCCATTTGGCTCCAAGAAGACCAAGAAAGAATCTTAGAAAATGAAAATGAAAAAATTTGTTGTTTTTGCCACCTCAGGGAGCTATCTCCTGAATCTTGTATTATTGTTTCTAAACATTTAGAGTACATTTTTGAAGACACCAGAACCAACCTCCAAGGCAGTTCAGAATTATATAATGGTCAAAAAGGTAAAGATATGATTAAAAAAATCATAATTGAGTTAAAAACAAGTAAAATTTCGTTGATTCTTCCATGTATCATAAAAAAGATCTCGTTACAAACTAGTTTGGATCTTACTGAGGATATTAGCACATATATTTCTCTATCTTCAGAACAAGCTCTTTCTGAGTAGTAAACTAGGAAAATATTTGGTATACATATTAGATCATGAAAATTGAAGGTGCTAAAGTCAGGAGTTTGTAACTGGCGATTCAATAACAAAATCACTTCAAAACTCACGTTAATTCTTGGTAAACATTCAGGTCATTAAAATTGAAGGTGCGTACATGTTGCACATATATCTCTCAATCTTCAGAATATCTTCTTGCTGAGCAATAAATTCAATCATATTTAGAATTTTGAGTGCTTTTTCAGGCAATGAAAAACTAAATGGTTTTTGGGATCTTAAGAATGATTTGCTCTACTTGTTCCTGGTGCAATCTCAATGCCTCCAGGAAGTGGCGGTGGAGCCTAACCACCAATATAAAGTTCTAGCGAAGTTTAAAAAAGGCCTCCAGTCTTTTTTCTTTTTTTTATTCTCTTTTCCAGATCATTGGAAAGGATGTGAGTTTTCTGGAAGTCAGTTCTTGAAGCTGGTTCAACCAAGAAAAGGAATTATAGTTTGGATTAAAAAAATCCTCAACAAAAATTGAATGGTTAGTTCAACAGCCAAATCTTTTCTTATGAACTGAGATATAATGTTTAGTTAGAAACCGGACGAATTCATATGGATTTTTTTTCCGATCAGATCGGTCTAAGGCATTTAAATACGCCCTTTTTTGTTTGGGTTCAATATTAATCAAGGGATAATCATTTCTTTTTAAAATAAAATTCATGAAAATCCTTGCTATACGACCATTACCATCTCCAAAAGGATGAATTGCTACAAACTTGTAATGGAAAAGTGCTGCCAATTCAACAGGATGTAACATTAATTGCTCTTCATGATACCACTCAAATAAATCATTAAGACATGGGATAACCTCAACAGGACTTGGTGGAACATGATCACTGCCAATAATTTGGACTTGCCAATCTCGAACCTTACCAGCGATGTCCACTTTTGTGTCCTTGAGAAGTAATCTATGCCACATTTCCATCAGACGATAATTTAGATCTTCTTCATATCTAAACATGAGATAGAATAATTCTTTATGATTTTTTGTCTCTAGAACATCAGAAAGAGGACGATCACCAGGTGTTATATTATCTTGAAGAAGACTTGCAGTCTCTCGTTGTGTCAATGTTCCCCCTTCAATTCTATTCGTGGAATAAGTGAATTGAATCATAAAATTTTCAATATTAATTGAAAGGACTGATTCTGGAAGATTAGTTGTTTCTTCGTTATGCCTTTGTTTAATACAATTCATAATTGTTAACCATTCTTCTAAATATAATTCATGCCAAAATCCTGCTTTAATCCTTTCAATTTGATCTGGAATCTTAGGACCAAGAGATTTCTCTTTCTTTACAATTTTTCTACCGATTCGACGACTATGTTCTAGAACAAAATACTCTCGGTTTCCTTTCCTTCTTTTTCTAATCCTGACCAAAATATCATCGATCCCCTACAAATCATCCTTTTTTTTATCATCGACTCCTTTTGTAGGGGTTTTCCCCCTACAAATGTTTCATCTCTGTTAACTACTATAAAAATGTAGGGGGATAATCATCTGAAATAATTGTATCAACTCTATTATTTGACTCTCCTCTCCTTTCATTCTTTTCTTTCCTATTATCTTTTTAGAAGTAGTTTTTTGGGATCTTAAGAATGTATTACTCTACTTGTTCCTGGTGCAATCTCAATGCCTACAAAGAATATGATAATTTGCTCCTATAGTCACTTATTTTTCAGTAATATTCAGGTCATTAAAATTGAAGGTGCATACATGTTTCCAGTGATGATTGTTGACAACAGCATCGGACTGTTTTAAGGTCCTATTGGGAGAAGAAACGTCCCAATGGGAGCAATACGTACAAGGTTGGCAGAAATTATTTTTACCAAAAGCAACACCTAATGAATTTTCTAGATTCGAAGGTGGATCAATCCACACCTTATTGGCTCATGTAGCTTCAGGAGAGAGTTCCTATTAAAATGAGGATCAGTAAGACAATTAATGCCATAATATATTGAGTGGGGTACTGCCTCTCGGTTCCAGTTCGCTCTACACGGTCTGTACAATAGAGTAAGATCGCGAATAATAAAGCAACAAATAAATAAAGACCATTAAGGAGAATAATACCAGTTTTGGATGGTGTTTCAGGCTTAAAAATTCCTCTAACTCCTCCAATGTGTTCAATGACTAGATATTGGAACATAAAAGCCATACATAAAAAAATCACTCCAAAAATGGCAAGGATGCCAAAATAGCTTTGTTTGTTTTGTTCATTTATTTGACCTCTAATTGATGGTGATAAAAAGAAAAAAACTGCGAAACCCATAAAGGATGCATAAATCAAGAGAATTTGAACAAAAGGATTGTTGCGAGGCTCTAGGTCACTCCATGGATGCTGAAGTTCATTAGTCACTGTCCACATTCCAGTAATCGAGTAAAACAAGAAATAAATGGTGATAATGCTTAAACTCATTAAAATTGCGTCTATGAAACTCCGAGGGGGCTGA
>JAEOTI010000559.1 GCA_016839955.1 Candidatus Hodarchaeota archaeon
TATTGAGAGAATTCATGCGTTTAGGACGGTTTAAGGTTAGGAATAAGACCCCTTGAGTCTCTTCTACCAGTAGCATCATTATATCGCCATTGGTTTGAAAAATGAATTTTTTTCCTCTTTTTTGTGAGTCTTATCTTTAATTACTTAGAGATTTTAGATTTGTAAGGATTTTTTCCAAATTATTCTCATCTACCAGCAGATATTGGTCTTCGAAGACAGTAATAATAGTACCTATGTCATCTTTCAACAATTTTGCAAGTAAAAAGGTTATATTAGGTTTTTTCCAATTAATTTTTGATTTAATGGCAATAAGATGGAGTTTTTTACAAGTTCGACCTTCATCAAAATCAAATTCGATTTTTCGCCAAGTTTTCTCTGTTAATATTAAATCCAGATATTCTTTTCCAATAATAAACGCAAACATCCCTTTTTCGAGAACTCTAACCAATTCTAACAACATAGAAAGTCGTTTCTTAGAAATACTTGTCAGAACAAAGGAATCTGGGAGAACATCATATTTTAAAGCTGGCAAAATAGATTGAGAGTCTTCCATAGCTATCAATTCGTCCTTATTGGTCCAGTTTATTCTTTCTTGAGATTATATTTCTTAATCATTCTTACTCTTATCCTTATTATATTGTATTACCATTTCAAACAAAAAAGAAATTTGAATCATGCTTTGAAGGAAATAACTGTGGACCTGAAACTTATTTCGTGTATAAAAAACGATGAGTGGATAGAAAGTATAGAAGTAGACAGAAGATCCCTTGATGTTACTCAACTTACCAATTTGTTATCTGAACTAACTTCAGACATAGTTGATGGGAAATTTTCTTCCTCAGACATTATTTTCATCATAAGTGTAAGCTAGAGAGTAAGAACAGCATTACTTAGTATTTTTCTCAAATTTCTAGATTTTTTTTTCTTACAAAATAAATATGAATTCTTGCACCTCATTCACAACATCATTTTACAAGAAGAGCAGAGAACAATGAGTGAAGTCCTGGGTGTCACAGTATATGGTCTTTCGGAAGAAGAAGCCGAAGAGACTTTCAAAATGTATGATATCGACCACCAAAAGACAAAAGTCCCTGGTATCTGTGCGAGAAGAAAAAAGAGAGAAACAGGGTATTCAGATGCAGGTGACGCTACAGATATGATTCTCTGTTGGTACTGTTTTGGCCCCGGATGCTATTCTCCTCACCCTAGAGGAAGTAGGGGAAGTGGGGGTTCAGATTGTGATGATGATGCTGGGGCTCTAATCCTCGTAATAATTATTATGATGGTTTTATTAGCAATTATCATTGCAGTCGCCACATTAATTCTTGCAGGTATTGCATTTCTAGTCGATATTTTAATTGCTGCTGCAGTTGGAATATTTGATATTCTAACATTTGGCAAGTTTAGACGTTATATTCGCCGAAAAAGATATCATTTGTTCTCTGCTGATCATACTGCTCTCCAAAATGCATATACAGAAATCGTAGCAAGGGGTGGTTTACCTCGCGCAGAGGGATTTTGGACAAATTGGTTTATTGGAGTCAGGATGGGGGCAGTTTTAACTATTGGTGCACCAATAACCGCTGCAACTATCCTCCTTCTAAATAGTGGTGGATGGTTATGGGCAATTCCTATTGGTCTTCTATTACTTGCTATCTTTCTTATAGCATTTGGTACTTACTCAATTAGGCGACAACAAAGACATATTCTTGAAAGATTAGGACCACCACCAAAGGATTTACCTAGTTAATTTCTTCCTCTTGTAATTTATAATGATTAATATCCGCTAAGAAGATTCGAATAAAGAAGAACGCACTGAAGGTTAATCCTACCAATAATAAAACAAGATTACTCGAATGAAATAGTATTCGAGTAGAAATGAAGATTAGACATAAGCCAAATGGTAAAAAAATATTAAAAAAAAGTCTAATTGGAGCAACTAGATCCAAATTAAGAGCATAAGGTAGTAATGCAGTTGAGACCATAATTAAACCTAAAAAATAAAGAATTCCACCATACTCATCTAGAAACTCTATTTCTGATATTAATATTAATGAGATCCCTGAAATTAGCCCAATAATTGCCCCATTGCACCCACAACAAAAATTTTTGCTGCAACACCGAATTTCGTGATGTTTAAACTTAGGTAATGGGGGATGGTGACCATGTTGCCAGATCAGAGGACCAAACACGGAAACAGATGAAGAATTAGAGATATTATGCCCCCAATAAAATGTAATTTTTGCCAAAGATAAAATTATAACCACTGCAAGGCAAATAAGAAGCATAATGCATAATGTTTCAATAGTAGAATCTTTATCTAAGCTGTTGTCTGAATTTAGAACCGTAATACTGTAAACAATTAATGGTGACACCACGACGACTAATAAAACAACTATAACAAGTAAAAAATCTAAAGAAAAGATTTTTTCCTCTTTATTATTGCTAGTAAATCCAGTGATTCCTTCTTTCTGATTATTAAACCTTGACAATGTGAATTCTTCCTTGTGAATCGATTCTACATTGCATTCGACGTGAAATAACTTTAGGAAAATCCTCTATATACTCCAAAAATCTATCATTGCTAATTATGAACTTGGCTTTCAAACGTCTGGCTGTTTCTAAAATAAATAAATCATCATCTTCTCCTGCTAATGATTCCTGAATTTTTCCTTCTTTTAATAATTGGTAGTATTTCTCGTGATTATCGATTAAATACTTCGTTTTTGCACTACAAACTGCAATTGGGTTGTAATTTTTCTTCTCAAGTATTGTTATTACTCTAAAAAGAATTTTTATAGGTAATTTCCCTCTAACTCTCTCAGATAAATGTAGAATATTTGGAGCATCAATAACAACAACACGATCCTTAGGAGATGTGGAGATTGATGGAGAAATATTGAATATATCTTCTGACTCTGGATGGATAAGATTGAAATGTGACTCGAGATTATTTGTAGAGATGTTCTTGCCACAAATTGGGCAACGATGCCGTTTCAACAATAAATCTCCTTGTTTGACTTGAAATCTTAAAAGATCTACCCTGTAGCAATCTATACATTAATTTTTAGTAATCGCTAGCTGTCAAAGTGTTAAACTTAATTAGATATAATGCAAGGAAAAATATATTTTCAAGTTAGAAAAGAGTTTGAATATTAGTCATTTTCTTTTTCCTGAAAAGCAATAAAAAGGTCGAATTAAATTGGTTAATCTTCAAATGAAGCGTTTTGGTGAAATATATAAGGAAAGCAAGACCATTCACAAAGCTTCATTTATAACATCTTTATTTTTACTTCTATGGATCCTTACTGGGATTTCTGCTTCTTTAATTATTGCCGAACCCGTTTGGCTCTATACTGGAAAAGGAACAACAATTACACATTTTTTCCCCTTCCGAGTACATTATGTTACAGATCTAGAGGGAGGAGATGTTGTTATCAAAACTGATTTCTTCTTAGAGTTACAAAAAATATCTTTGTTAACTTATATTATTGGAATGGGATTTGTTTTTAGCTTAATATTTTTCTGCACCCCTAAAATTCCAGAATTTTTTGATAATGAAGACGTAAAAGACTCAACAGCAGGAATCATTTCAATTTTTTTCTTTTTATTGTTTTTTCTTAGTGCTCTAGAAGATAGTAAAGCATTTGTTATTGCTACAAACTTTAATGATTTTTCCCTTTATTTAAACGGAGAGCCGTGGAGATGGGACGATCATGTTCAATATACGGGTATAAAAAATAATAATGTTTATCAACTCTATCTAGCGGTTAGTCTTGCTTTTTTACTCCTCACGATATCAATTTTTACTGTAACATTAATCGGTATGATTTTATTTTCGAGAACAAAGCTTCTTACAGGCTCTCCAGCTCGAGGATTATATGAACGAACTCTAAGAAACATCAGTTTGCTTCTTTCGATTCTTTATGGACTCATTGCGATTTTGATTTTCTTTTCACTTATACCATTTACTCAGAATGCAGATCTTATGCCTGGATTGCCAATATTTGTCGTTCTAATCCTATTATTTGTTCTTACTTTTAGAGACTGGAAAGAACCACACGAGGCCAAAGAAGACGAAACCAAAATCTATCTTTGGGTTTTATTATTCATATTTATTCAATTTGTCTTTATTGCATTGAGTCAATTCTTTGCTAAGAATTATCTATCATAATGATTTAACAATCACAGTTTTTGAATGAAAGAATAATGGACAAGGAACTTTCATCTCCAATATAAGTTCATTTTAGAAATACGTGCATCTAATTATATATTTGCAGAGGAAAGCTGAATGCTTGCTCTTAATCCTCATAACCTGCAAAAGCTTCGCGAAATACCTTCATTAAATGTATTAAAAAAAGTATTTGATGCGATCCACCTTTGTAAGCCCGACTCTGTCTTTATTTGCACAGGTGATTCTAAGGATATTGCATATATTCGTGAAATGGCAATCAAATCAGGCGAAGAATCACATCTAAAGATTAAAGGACATACAGTACATTTTGATGGACCTGAAGATCAAGCTAGAGATGTTATCAAGACTAAATATCTTGTACCGCGGGAAGACGAGCTTGGTACACACTTAAACCAAACAGATCGTAATCTAGGATTAGAAGAAATTAATTCCTTCTTCAGAGGAAGTATGAAAGGCAAAGAAATGATCGTAAGATTTTTCTGCCTTGGGCCGCTTGATTCTCCCTTTTCAATTTTATGTTTACAGATTACTGATTCATTTTACGTCGCTCATAGTGACGATTTATTATATCGAGAAGCATACAATAGCTTTAGGAAGATAAATGATTCTGACGACTTCTTTTTTATTTTACACTCAGCTGGAAGACTCTCAAATCACGTAAGCAAAGATGTAGATAAACGTAGAGTCTATATCGATTATACAACAAATACCGTTTTAAGTATAAACACACAATATGCAGGAAATACTGTGGGATTCAAAAAACTCGCATTAAGGTTAGCAATACGAAAAGCTGATCAAGAAGGGTGGTTGGCAGAGCACGATTTTTTTCGAACCCAATTAGGTCCAAACGGTCGAGAAACTTTTTTCCTTGGAGCTTTCCCTTCAGCATGTGGCAAAACTAGCACTGCCATGGCACCAGGCGGGCGGATCTTAGGTGATGATTTAACATATCTTAAGGTTATTGATGGTAGAGTTCGAGCTGTCAATGTAGAATCTGGAATTTTTGGCATCATTCGGGATGTTAATAAAACTGATGATCCTGTCATTTGGGAAGCTCTAAACTCCCCAGGAGAAGTGATTTTCTCGAATGTTTTGATAAATGAAAAGAATCCATATTGGCTAGAAGACGGCAGAATTGTCCCAGACCAAGGAATAAACTATAATGGGAAGTGGTTTAAGGGAATAAAAGATAAAAACGGTAGGAAAATCCCTCACGCACATTCCAATGCACGCTATACCATCCGTATGTCTGAGTTATCAAATTTAGACCCTAAATTGAATGATCCACAGGGTGTTAAGGTAGATGCGATTATTTATGGTGGTCGTGATTCAGATACATCAGTGCCAGTGATTCAATCCTTTGACTGGGATCATGGAGTCATAACAATGGCGGCTTCTCTAGAATCAGAATCTACTTCAGCAACTTTAGGCCAAGAAGGAGTTAGAAAGTTCCAGCCTATGTCAAACATAGATTTTGTTTCGATTCCTCTTGGGAAATACATTAGCAATCATTTAAATTTTGTAAAAGGAGTAGATAAAGACAAACATCCAAAAATATTTGGAGTAAACTATTTTCTAAAAGATTTAGATGGAAACTACTTAAACGGAATGGAAGATAAACAAGTCTGGCTCGCTTGGATTGAATTACGTATTCACAAGGATGTTTCTGCTATCAAGACACCAATCGGGTTTATTCCTAAATATGATGATTTATTTCATTTATTTTCTAAAATTTTGGTGAAGGAATACCAAGTTACAAGTTATGAACAACAATTCTCGTTAAGATTCGATAAAATTCTTGAAAAAATAGATAGAATAGAATCAATTTACCGTGAGTCTGTACCTGAAACTCCTAATATTTTATTTGAAGTTTTAAAGAAACAAAAAGAGAAAATAAATGAAAGTTTGGATCGATTTGGAAAATGTATTACACCTGAACAATTTAATAAATGAAAATAGTTGAGAATTCCATTCCGCAGATTTTTAATAAGTTCTAAACGATTTCTGGTGTTTAGAAATCTCAATATTTGACAGTTTATTTGTCAATGTACTACTTTCAAAAAAGGAATAAAATTAAAACTAATAAGGATCTTCTAACTTCAAGTCCTAATGAACTTTAGTCGATTATAATCTTGGTAGGGACCAAGTCTGAGTTTTCTAAAGCGATTATTTCGTAGGTTGAAGGTAACACCGGCAGGAAAGCTTGTTTTTGTTGGGTTACCACAAAGTGGGAAAACTACTATAGTTAATCGACTGTTAACTGGAAAATTTTCAAATCCTTCAAGAACAATGGGACTAAATGTCGATTCAGTTACATATGAGGGTATTGAATTTCAAGCAATCGATATTGGGGGGCAGGTTGCTTTTCGAGAGTTCTGGTTACCCTTTATCCGAAGTGCAAACGCAGTAATATATATAATAGACGCTGCAGATCCACTACAGTTTGTAGAATCGCATAAAGCCTTACAAGAAACTCTCGAACGGATCCCAAAAAAGAGTCTCCTAATGATTCTTGCTAATAAGTGTGATCTTGCAGAAAGTGTCTCATTAAAGACAATAATTACGACATTTGAATGGCAAGAAATTCAAGCAAACTACAATTTTCGTGCGATCAATCTTTTCCACATATCTGCAAAGACTGGAGAGCGCTTTGATGAGGCTTTTCATTGGATATTTGAAACAATTTCACGCAGTAATTAGCATCCTAGATATTAATTAGGTTGTTATCGCTTATGGAACTTCTTTTTAACCAATTGAATCCACATGCATGCTGAACATATTTAGTAGGTAAAAAAGGGGAGAAAGGTGTTGCATTGACAAGTCAATTTAGATCATTGAGTACTAATCAAATCTACTATTAGAGGAATTTTTTAAGTTCAGAAAGACTCTGGACAATAGGAAAAGAGTTATTTTTTACTTTTTGATAATAATGAGAGGGTCTTCTTATTAGAACTGCCTTGAAACCATAAGATAGAGCTGCTGCAATATCATCTTCTTCATGGTCTCCACAATGTAATATTAATTCAGGAAGAAGACCAGTTTTTTCTAATAAAAGCGGATATAATTCTTTTTTTAGGAGATTATAACGGTCTGGAGTATAAATTTCACTGAAAAACTGTAAAACATTATTTTCTTTGAGAGTTCGTTCTATTCGAGAATATGTATTCCCTGATACGATAAAAATGTCAATAGCTCTATTATATAATTCCTCTAAAAGTTCTAGCACATCTTCATATAATACTCTTTTTTGACGGGAATGTTGTTCTTTTTCAATATCTATTAAGCATGATTCAATTTCTGATGAGCTTATATCTAACGTTACTAACCTTAGTCTATTGAAATCACGAAGTAATTGTTGTTGGTCTTCAATACTTAACCTAGCATAGTTAAAAACCTTTTTTTGAATTTCTTCGGGGAGTTCTTCAATTGTTGCTGCGAATTTTTCTTTAATTACTTCTAATTCGAAAAAATAACCATATTTTTGATCCAACACTTCCTGACAGAGCTCATAGGTCTGAGGTCGCATCTCTGCTAGTGTCCAATCAAAATCAAGACTAACACAATGGATCATGCTCCTAGAACATCCTCAAATGTCAAAAAAAAGCTTTAGATTTTTATTTTTTCAAAATCCCAAATGGTGTTTTGTTTATTGAACGCACTAAAAAACATGTTTTCACGTCTTTGATCCATTATATGAGTTGGAAAAATTGGTATGTTGATGTTATTATGATTAAATAGCTTTGTAAGTGTATGGGTTGTTGCTAAATCACTTTTTACTAATACAAACCAATCTTTCTTTTTTTCTCTTTGAGATTCAAGAAGGCAAAATTGAATTGACGGTAAACACATAAGAGCATTGAGATAGTGAGAATGTTCAATAGGAAGTAACAGAATGGTCGGAACTAAATCTTTTTCTTCTAATTGAATTGAAGGACGAATAATATTATCTTCTTCAAGTAACTTAAGACGCCGACTGAGTGTCGATCTCGAAATTCCAAGTTGTTTCGCTAGTTCTTGTTTTGTATTCTGAAATAAATAATTGGAATTATATAAACTATCAATGATAGCAATATCTAATGAATCAATCATCTTAGTTTGTGTTGATGAATAAACCATCCATTCTAGAAATTTAGGGATAAAAAGAGTCTGGCCTTTGACTAAACGACGTAAAATGAATTTTATCATATCAGAACAAGTTAAATAAGTGTTTTCCTCTTGATTAGAAGGTAACAAAAGATGTTGACCAAAGCTTAAGATTTCCTTTAAGTAGAACTCAGTAATCAATTTATTTTGATTTAGTTTCAAATAGGATTCAAGAAGTTTTGTTTCATAACCAATTGGTACTGTCCAAGTATCTATTAACCAACCCTTATTATGTTCAGTACCTACTAAGGAAAATCTTGAAAGAAAATAAGGACTTTGAGTAGTTCCTATGTTCCCCCGGAACCAAACTTGTATTTTTCTCAAACCTAATGCTTGAAAATTGATTATTGGACGACAAGTAATTTGCATTGTAGAACTGAGTTTACGAATATTACTAGCAACTGTTTGACGATGAAGTCCAGTCAAATTGGATATTTTTGAAGTTGTAGCCGTTGGATATTCTTGAAGAGTTCGAATTATAGAAAATTCACTGTTGGAGAAGATTCTTGGACGATGGAGTAGATTTTGGACAACATCAAGAAATTCTTCAACATTTGGTTTAATTCCAATGTGCACTAGTCTTTCTAGAGTTGTGAATAATTCGAAAACTTTTCCTTGATTTACAATTTTGAGTAATAAACTACTAAGGGTAGTTGTATCCTTTTTTTTCGCCCCAGGCATGACCAAACTGCACATATTCCATTTTTCATAGATATCAGGACGTTTATCATTATTAGCTAAAATGAATTGGAGCAAAATGTTTAATTCATTTGAAATAGCTGATTCCATTTCTGGTATTAGTTGTTTACAAATCAAAACCTGATTTTTAGCTAGTCTCATTATTTTGCTTCCTGTTTCCTTACAATCAATTTTTTTGCATTAGGCTCTTAATTTCCCCAAATTCATTTTAGGAAAAATCAAGTGTAAAATGGAGAAAAAAATGCTTGATAAGCTCTGTCAAAGAACGTCTTATTAAAGAAAAGAGAGATTTGCAAACTTCATTAGCTTCCAAGTACTGATTAATTAAGGACAAAGAAAAAAAGAAAAAACCAGAGCTAAACGCTCTGGTTGAAATGGTGAAATGAACATTAAAAAAACTGACAAAATGTACAATCTTTAACTTAAAAAAACCTGAAAAAATGCCTATATCACTAATAGTAAGACTAATGAATTAAGTAATTTACAAATAAATTACATGATTTATTTTATAATAAATCAAGATAATCTAGGATCTAACAAAATATTTTTTCTACAATGAATTAAAAAAGGCTTTATATAATAAATTATGTTAAAATTAATCTTTTCAACACTTTATCTCAAAAGAAAAATGTAATTTTTATGAAATTTTATTGGCAAGTGATCGACTTTCTGCGTAATCTTTTTCAAGCAGAATGCACTTCCAATGACTTGAACAGACTCTACAAATCTCGCTTCCCTCTTGACAGTGGAGTGTGAAACAAACCAAAACAGGGTTTTTCTGGCATTATATAATTGGAGAGTCTTCAAACAACCAAATAAAATAACGAGGTTGATTAATTATGGCAACTATGGCTGGTACTCCAGTGCTAATACTAAGAGAAGGGTCCGAACGCTCCCGTGGTCGTGATGCCCAGCGAAGCAATATTATGGCTGGACGAGCGGTAGCGGATGCTGTTCGAACTGCACTTGGACCACGTGGTATGGATAAACTTCTTGTCGATTCTATTGGAGATGTTGTTATTACTAATGATGGTGCAACTATCCTAGATGAAATAGAAGTACAACATCCTGCTGCTAAAATGTTGGTTCAAGTAGCAAAAACCCAAGATGATGACGTTGGTGATGGAACGACCACAGCAGTCGTTATCGCTTGTGAGTTACTTAAGAGAGCTCTGTCTATCATTGATAAGAAAATTCATCCAACAGTAATTGTAAAAGGATACAAACGAGCGACTGATGAAGCTCAAAAAATCCTTACAAGAATCTCAGAACAAATTGATCTTAATAGTGATGAGGAATTAATGAAAATCGCTCGTACTGCTCTAAATAGCAAAGCTGTTGGTGGTGGACGAGAACTTTTTGCTAAGATTGCTGTAGATGCTTGTAAGAGCATCCGAGATGATGATGGGACTGTCGACATTGATATGGTTTCTATTATCCAAAAACAAGGGAAATCTTTGGGAGCTACTGAATTTGTTAAAGGTATAGTTATTGACAAGGAAGTAGTTCATCCAAGGATGCCACTTCGGGTTGAAAATGCGAAAATTGCGCTATTAAATGCTGCTCTTGAGATTAAAAAAACCGAATTTGATGCTAAAATCCGTATATCAGATCCAACAGCAGTTCAAGCTTTTATTGATGAAGAAAAAAATATGCTCAAACGTATGGTTGATAAGATCAAAGCAAGCGGAGCTAACATTGTAATCTGTCAAAAAGGTATAGATGACCTTACTCAACATTATATGGCTCAAGAGAACATGCTCGCTGTTCGACGAGTAAAGAAAAGCGATATGGAGAAGGTTGCTAAATCTACAGGTGGAAGAATCATTACTACCATTGAAGAACTATCCGCTGAAGATATTGGATCAGCAGGACTGGTCTTCGAAAAGAAAATCGGTGATGAAAAGCTTCTCTATATTGAAAACTGCCCTATGCCAAAAGCTGTGGCTGTGGTCATCCGTGGTGGATCAAAATACGTCACTGATGAGGCTGAACGAGCCATTCATGATGCGCTGTGTGTGGTCCGCGATGTAATGCAAGACGGTCGAGCTGTTGCAGGCGGTGGTGCTCCTGAGATTGAACTTGCTGTACGACTTAGAGAATTTTCTGAGACAATCAGTGGTCGAGAACAGCTTGCAGTTGAAGCTTTTGCTGATTCATTGGAAATTATCCCAAAGACCCTAGCTGAGAATGGTGGCTTAGATGCTATAGATATCATTGCTCAACTCAAAGAGGGACATAAAGCGGATAAGAATCCCCGGATTGGTGTCAATGTCCTTGCTGGGAAAACTGGTGATCTAAAGGCAGAAGGAGTTATTGAGCCTTTAGGCGTAAAAATTCAGGCGATTCGTTCCGCATCAGAAGCAGCAGAGCTTATTTTACGTATTGATGATGTAATCATGAGTAAAGAACTCAAAGGCGAAGGCGGTATGCCTCCAGGCGGAATGCCCCCAGGTATGGGCGGTATGGGTGGCATGGGCGGAATGCCAGGTATGATGTAGGATAAGGAGGTTATGTATATGACACAATTAAGTGGAACTCCTATAATTTTACTCAAAGAAGGATCAGAACGAACTAAAGGTAAAGACGCACAAAGAAATAACATGGCTGCAGCACAAGTCATTGGTGAAGCGGTACGATCGTCACTTGGACCAAAAGGTATGGATAAAATGCTTGTAGACAACTTCGGAGATGTTGTCATTACTAATGATGGTGCTACAATTCTCAAAGAAATTGATGTTCAACATCCAGTAGCTAAATTTATCGTTGAATTAGCTAAAACACAAGATGATGAAGTTGGAGATGGTACAACCACTGTTGTAATTATTGCAGGGGAACTTCTAAAGAAAGCTGAAGAACTTCTTGATGAGGACATCCATCCTACTATCATTGTTGAGGGTTACCGAAAGGCTACTGAAGAAGCCATTAAATACATTGACGAAATAGCTACAACTGTTACTAAAGAAGACGTTGGGATCCTCAAGAAAATCTCAATGACAGCCATGGGTTCAAAGAATATTTCAACAACTGCAGATTACCTCTCAGATCTCGTAGTAAAAGCTGTAAAAGCTGTTGTTCGTGATGATGGCACAATTGATATCGATGATATTAAAGTTGAGAAGAAAGAAGGGCAAGGACTTGAATCATCAACTTTAATCGAAGGTATTGTACTTGACAAAGAAGTTGTGCATCCTGGAATGCCGAAGAAAATTGAGAACGCTAAGATTGCACTAGTTGCAGCGCAATTAGAGATTAAGAAAACCGAATTTGATGCAGAATTAACAGTTTCAGACCCAACCCAAATGAAGGCTTTCTTAGATCGTGAAGCTGAAATGATCAAAGAAATGGTAGCTAAGGTTGCTCAGACAGGTGCTAATGTTCTTCTCTGCCAAAAAGGCATTGACGATATCGCACAACATTTTCTAGCAAAGAATGGTATCATGACCGTTCGTCGAATAAAGAAGAGCGACATGGAAAAACTAGCTAGAGCAACCAATGCTAAAATCGCTAGTAACCTCGATGATCTCTCAGTTAATGACCTTGGGTCTGCAGGCCTTGTTGAAGAACGGAAAATTGGCGATGACGATATGGTTTTTGTTGAGAAATGTTCTGCAGCAAAATCTGTAACACTTCTTATTCGAGGTGGTACTGAACTCGTTGTAGCTGAAGCTGAGCGCTCCATACATGATGCAATTTGTGTCGTACGCAATGTAATCACGGACAACAAGGTTGTTTATGGAGGAGGCGCACCAGAAACTGCTATAGCTCGAAAACTACGTGATTTCGCAGCTTCCCTCTCTGACAGGGAACAATTAGCAGTTCAAGCCTACGCTGAGGCCCTTGAAGTTATCCCAAGAACACTTGCAGAGAACGCGGGTATGGATCCAATTGATATCTTCGTAGAAATTCGTAAAAAACACAACGAAGGTCTTTACACTGCAGGTGTTGACCCAGTTGAGGGATTTGTTAGAGATATGAAAGAGACAAATGTTATCGAGCCTGCATTAGTCAAGAAGCAAGCAATTAGTAGTGCAAGCGAAGCGGCACAGATGATTCTCAGGATTGATGATGTTATCTCTTCGAAGGGCATGGGCGATGCAGGAGGACCTGGTGGTCCACCTGGTGGCGGCGACGACGACATGGACTCAGATTTCTAAAATAATAGATTCTAGGGAAGTATCACGCACTTCCCTTATATTTTATTTTTTGAAAAAATAAAAGTAGAGTATGTAGTATGTTTATACACCATGAACCATAAAAAGATCAGGAAGGGGCTTTTCATAGCGCGTCTTTTCTATGGAACTCTTTTCATAACTCCTATTTTTCTGTGTGGTTGGCTATAATGGCAGAGGACACTAATTTAAATGAAACTAAAGATGTACCTCAGATTCAGATAGGGCCTCGTACAATTACTCGTTTTGAACGCGCACGTGTGCTTGGTGCTCGAGCATTACAAATTTCCATGGGGGCTCCAGTTTTAGTTGATGTAGATGAAGATAGAAAAGATGATGAACCTGAAATTTCCGATCCCTTGCTGATAGCGCAAAAAGAAATCGATGCATTTGTACTACCATTAATGATTAGACGATTTTTACCAGATGGTAGGTATCAAGACATACCTATTCGTTGGTTATTGTCTGATTATGAATAAAAAAATAATAGGAAATCATTGGGTTTCCTTCGTTGCTTAAAAACTAGTTTTTGCATATTTAATTTGACAACAAATACTAATTTGGAATTTACTTTTTTCTCTTGTAAATGTCCCATTTGATTATTACCATAAGAAGCTTCTAATCATTATTTTTGCAAAGGTTAAAGAGTAAATAAGATGCTATTTGACTAGAGTTGCAAACCAATGCCAGAAAAAACGGACAAAGATCCAATAAAGGCGGCATATGCTAAATTAGGATCCAGGATGAAGACACAAATTAAAGACTCTGATGAAAAAGCGACCCAACAGCGCCTAGAGGGATTTGAAAAGTTAAATGGAACAAAAATACCAAGTTTACTACCTGAAGAACTTGTTTTGAGAATCCTTTCATTGAAAAAGCGAACCGGATTACCTGAAACCATTCTTCCTTCTTCCTATTTCGAAAAAAAAGGTCGACGAGGTTCATTTCTGCGTAAGCTCTCATTAGATGTAATCGATTTTGGAAGAACCTTTCAACGTGCTTACAATAAATTACCAACATCAAACGAATTAGTAGAGGAATTCATGATACAGCAATCTCATTGGGAATGTACTCAAGAGGACTTACAGGATATTTTTAATGAGTTAAAAAAAGAAGGATTAATGGGAATACAAAACAATCACTTAGTTTTTGAACCACTTGCTTTTTCTCAAGGAATAAATTCCTTCCTCAAACAAGTTTGGAGTCAACAGAAGGAATTTTGGTCAAAAGAAGAGATAAGTGAACTACTGAGAATTGACTATGAATCATTAGATCATATGCTCAAAACATTGGTATCCGAGGGAATATGCGTTAGAGATGAAGATGGTTATTGGTTTACTGGATTCTCAAGGTGAAAAAATTCAGGATTTTGTTAAAGATAATGAAGACAGAGATTAGAACTTTTTCACTTATTAACAATGAAAGGTTAATTCTTGTTGAATTGAGATCTAATTCTTTCACTGAACCAAAAAAAGTTTCTTTACAACTTTATAATTATCAAGATGATATAATACTTACTCCAAACCAAAATTCACAAGTAAATTTAATTCTTAAGGATCCAGAAGTTGTTTTAGTTTGTTGGAAGTTGGTTCCAGTTTCAAAAAAACCAACAACCATATTTATCTTATTCAAAGTCGAAAATGAGGAATCTTTTCTTTCAACAGTTATTAATCTTCAAGATTGAGAGTTTATTCAAGTTTTTAATTCATTAAAAATTAACTGCTTTGTTTTTAATCCGATGGAACTTGATCTGGAGATAACATTTGATCCCACCGACATAAGTGATCAATATACTTTCTTGCCACAATTATATAAAGAATGAAATTTAAAGAAAAATGGCATAAACAAGAGCTCTAATGCTTGTGTGGGCCCTTTTTTTTAACACAAGGATTCATTAGTCTTTTGGGTGTGTGACTGGGAATTGGAATCAAACCCCTTGGTATTCCAGATTTTTCTACGGGGCAGTCACACATTTATGCCATAAGAAACAAACCTACTTTTTTTATACAGATGAATCTGAACTTTCAAAGTGATGTGTAAATAATGATGGTAGGAGCAATCAGTATCTTGTTTTCAACATCTAATTCTTCTACCACAGTCGTTTTAAAACGCCATCTTGCCCCTCGAACGGTTGGATTAATAGAACGTCTGTTATTTCAGAAATCGATTAGAGTTAGAGCTGTAGTTAGATCAAATAAAGAAGAGGTTGGTTTTCCCTTGAGAATAGGTAGAGTAGGCCTTGAGAAGCCAATTTCTGACCTTAACCCGGGTGAAATCACTTATTGGCCCCAAGGTAGCACTCTTTCAGTTCAGTTCGTTAAAAGAAGTACTCGTTTTCGTGTTAATCGCCTAGGGACGCTCGAAAACGATCAAATAAATTTCTTCCATACTCTTCGCATTGGTACAGGCGTTACTCTCTCTTTAGTAGCAAGTGATGAGCTTGATAGCATGGAAGAGCCTATATGACTGCCAATTCTACCAATTTTTTACAAGAATTAGAAGATATTGCTTCTTTAGGGTGCCTTGCAGCAATTCTTGATGCTTATGGATACCCCAAACCTGGAAATGTTCACAGGCTTGCAGATGCTTCTGATGCAACAATGCTTCATTTTTTAACGGCAGCAACTGCATTATTTACACCTTTTACTAATGCTGCAAAAACTGGAAGAGAAATTGGAGAAAATAAAATTCCACCTTATTCTGCGAAAATTGGATTTCATATATTTAGTTGTATTAAAAGCATCAAGAAGTTTGGTATTGAGACCAACACTAGCCTAGGTATTGTTCTTCTCCTTGTTCCACTTATAATTGCCACAGGAGTTTGTTTTAGATCATTTGATGGAATGACAAAAGATAATTTACGTTTCAAATTAAATTTGATATTGAAGCATTCAAAAATTGAGGATTCTAATTGGATAGGAAAAGCTATCGCTCTTGCTAACCCTTCAGGCCTTAGTACAGTTGAAAAATTTGATATTATGTCAAAGAATTTTTCAACAGAAATTGAAAGAGCCCATGCCAATCTTATTGACTTATTTAATCCTGCAATAA
>JAEOTI010000560.1 GCA_016839955.1 Candidatus Hodarchaeota archaeon
CCAAATCCTCTATTTAGTATATTGAGAGGAGCCATATCTTCTTCTAAGGATTTCCAATAAACTATACTGGAACTTCCAGTAAATATAATAGGATCTTTTCTGAGGCTTTTTTCCTGATCATATTTTTCAAAATTGCGTATATTTTGCTCCCAATGGGTAGGATCTCCCTTTCTTAACTTCCTCACATATCGAATCATGTGAAGAATATCTCTAAGGAGGCTCATATCAACTCAACTACACAATCTACTAAACATTGCGTATTCAAAGTATTTTTCGAAGAACAAAATGACTCGTAAGGAAACAGAGGAGAACGGTTATAGGAAAGACAATGGCGAGTTTAAGAATAGGAAAAAGAGGGATTGGTGCAAAGACGAGAGATACAGCGACAAGGATGGGCGGATGAATGAGGTACATATGAAAAGAGCTAGCGGATAGATTCTTGGAAAAAACGCCTTGATTATAGAATTTGAGTTTGAATATTGGAATTAGTACAAAAATCATTCCCATACAAAGGATATTGTCGGCCAGGGCAAATACAAGAGCATTTGGATTGAGCCCTCCTAGTACGGTAGTATAATCTGCATCTAATCCCATAAATGTGAGAAAATATACAAAAAATAATACAACAGTTGCTGTCATTGTAATAGACCAGATTTTGATATGATCTTTGGACATCTTTTCTAACCAATTGTATTTAACAGCAATGACACCAACACTGAACATCATTAGATATTGAGTGATATAGCCAAGTGGGATTCCCAATGGAAATCTGTCTACAGGAGAAACTATACGAATTAAAAAAGCAATACATCCTAAAATTATTGCGAAGAGTAGTAAATGGAGAAACTTTGGAATGGATAATTCTTTCGGGATGTATTGTTGAAATGAATCTGATTTTGTCATCTGACGCCAAAGAGTATAAAGAAAAGTGAATATGAGCAATACGAAGAGAAACCACATAGGGCCGATTTCTGTCAGAAAGCTTATTGATTTTTCCAGTGATTGAAATTGACTTACATAAAAATCGAGGAGAGATCCTTGTAGATTTGGGTTGGTGCTCCAAGGTTGAATACCTAACATAGCAAGAATATAAAATATAATAGGATTGATTAGGAGAATATACAAAAGGATAGGAATACCAAGACGAGTAAGTCGTTCTTTCCAGAAAGCAGTAATTCCTTTTCGGTCATAACTCTTTGGAGTGAGAAACCCAGCTAGAAGGAAGAATAAACCGAGAAGAGCAGCTTGAAAAAGCCCTCCAAGTGAGGCTAAAGTCTGAAAGAAAATATAACTGAAAAGATCAAGAGTATTATCCTCAATATAGTACCACCAGCCCGATCCCTCATAAGTTACCCTAACGTGGTTAAAAATAACTAGGATAGCAAAAAGGATTTTTATGTTATCAAGGAAGAGGAGCCGAGGTTTCTTTGATTCTTTATATTCGGTATTCATGTGTAAGAGTCACCAATAATTAATTCCTGCTAGAGAAGAAGATCTCATCTGTTTCTCCACTTATAAAATTTTGCAATGAACAAGATGATAAAATATCAATCAATCCCCAAAAAATTTATTAGAATCAGTTGAGATACAGGAGAATATTCGATTAAAAAAGGATCTAAACATTCACTAGACAAAAAACCCTTTTAGCGGTTGTTAGATTAACTTTTTTTTAAAATAATTAACTAGAGGAAATTAAATTGGCAAACAATGATATTACTGTTCACTCTGACTCTTCGAACAAGAAAAGAATTTTCTATATGGACAACATTAGAATCTATTTAACAGTTTTAGTCATTCTACATCATGTAGCGGTTGGTTATGGAGGTTCAGGTGGTTGGGCAATATATGAAAATCATTTCAACCCAGTCGATGGGGTAACTCAACTTGTTTTTACGCTATTTAACGCATTCAATCAATCATACTTCATGTCCTTTTTCTTTATTTTGGCTGGGTACTTTACAGTACGTTCCTATGAGAAAAAGGGAGGAATTAATTTTCTAAAAGATAGATTTATCAGATTAGGCATTCCTTTGGTAATCTATGGAATTTTTATCTCTCCCTTAGTGAATTTCTTTGTTGCAAATTTTGCTTACGGAACCTATCTTCCCAACTGGTTTGACAATGGTCCACCAAGTTTAGTTGATATTTTACAATATAATATCAATAATTTTATCATCGGTGTTGATCACCTATGGTTTCTACAAGCATTGCTCTTATTCGCTATAATCTATGTTCTTTATCGAGGCTTGATTTCCGAGAATAAATTCAAAGATCCTTACGTAAATTCTTTTCCAACTGATAAACAATTATGGTATCTATAGGTTTTTTGGCAGCAGTTACATTTTCAGTCAGAATTTTTTTCCCTGTAGATACCGTGTTTTTGAATTTTCAATTAGGACACTTTACACACTATGCATTCTGTTTTTGGATTGGACTTTTAGCTTACAATGGAAGATGGTTTGATAATTTATCAGAATCTCAAGCTAAAAAATGGATTTATGTGACGTTAATCATGCTTATCTTGTTGCCAGTGATTTTAGTGATCCTTGTCGACTTGGATAATCCAAATTTCGATTTATTCAAGGGTGGTATAACATTAGAATCAGTTATTTATACACTATGGGAATCAATAACACTTCTAGCAATATCCATCGGAATAACTTATATATTTCAAAGTAAGATGAATAGAAGTAATAAAATATTGAAAAGTATGTCAGGTAGTGCATACACTGCTTATATTATTCATGCAATAGTTATTCTAATCATAATGACTGTACTCATACCAGTCAGTTTACCTGCAATGATAAAATTCTTTATTGTTGCTTTAATAGGAGTACCTATTATCTTTATTTTAAGTCATTACATCAGAAAAATTCCTTACTTTGATAATATCCTTGGTTAATAGAATTTTTTGTGTTTTCAAAACAATCTATTGGTGGATTATCATCCATTTTTCTTTTCCTTTTTTCTTACATACAAATCAGAATTTAAAGCTATTATGAGAAAAGAGATTTTTATGAGAACAGTTAAAAATAATGTTGTCATCGGTGTGGGGCAAATGGGAAAGGGTATCGCGCAAGTTTGTCTAATGGCTGGTTACAATGTCATCCTGAATGATGTTCAGGATACTTTCATAGAAAATGCAGTCTCCTATATCAAAAATGGATTAAATAAGCTTGAAACAAAAGGCCAATTGCAGAGAGGGTTTACTGCCGCTCAACTCTTAG
>JAEOTI010000561.1 GCA_016839955.1 Candidatus Hodarchaeota archaeon
ATATATCAAAGACCGTGCTCGCTTCTCACTAACGACATATCCATTATCTTCTAATTTCTGACAAATTTCAGTGACTTTGATTGGTCCAATCCCCGTTACCATTTTTTTTTGTAGTGCAAGTGAGATAGGTTGCCTATAAGCGATCTCTGTTAATACTCTCCGTTCCGAAGCAGACAAAAATAAATCTGGTTTAAGGGGTTGGAAGAATTCATGGAAAATTGGGTTTAATTGTAAAACCCAACGATCTTTAGATATTTCATGGATAATTAATGCTGAATTACGCCTTTTTTTCCTACTTAATCGTCGTATAGCTCTTTTTATAGTTGGTGAGTCTTCATCAAAGTTATCAATGATTTCAGAACTGTGAATAGGTCTACCAATAGCAAAAAGGGCTCCTTCTATTCTTTCCTCTAATGAGATTGGAGGAAGATCTTTCTCCAACACAGGGAAACTTTCTGATACCGAAGAAGATGAACTTGAATATCTCGTTATTATTTGTGGAGAGATAAAAGAGAAAATTGATTCATTTTGATTAACTAGGTTCTCTATAAAAGGTAGCATAGTAGGTTGATCGAATTCTTTATCTTCATCTTCTAAGAGGGATTCTGGTATTATCTTTGCGTATCGGCCAAATTTATCTTCAAATGGAGATTCTTTTATTTCAAATATTGGTCCGGAACTTTCTTTTGTTTCTTCCAGAGTAATATCTGAAGATTCAGTTTCACTTGAAACTGTTTCTACTTTCTTTTCCTCAACTTTCTCATCAGGAGCTTCCTTTTTTTTACGACGAAACAGACGAAACATATCAATACCTCAAAAATTAATATCCTTACTCATGTGATTGTAGTTGACGGAGGGCATAATTTCGTAACCCCATTTGAATTGCGGTCTTAATCTTTTTAGGTTCCTCTGGTAACTTAAAAAGGGTAAGAAAATCTTCAGTTACAGTTATTTCTTTTTTACTTCCTTTTTGAGTAATATTTAACAAATTCATTGCTTGTAATTCATCAATATCTTGAGATACGGGTTTCCCAAAAATGCGAATCATTTTGCTTGGACTGACAGTCTCCTGAAGGACATATTCTTTGAAAGCAATGAGGCTAAGAACCTTAAGAAGATGTCGTGGGACTTCACTGCGTTTAATAAATGGCCAATGAAGATGTACAGCTACCTCATCTCGTAATTTCAGCTGAATTCTTTGATCTTCAACATCTGCAATAAAATAAGCAGTATTTTGATCTAAGTATTCATCTCTTATTTCCTCAATATATTTTTCAATTTCACCTTCACTCGTTTGAGTTATTTCTGAGAGTTCTTGAAAGGTGACAGGTCTATCGAATAGGAATAAGGCAGCTTCAATAATATCCTTTTCATGCAAAGAGTTAATATCCATTTGAACACCGAATCAAAGCTAGATAAATACGAACTGATTTTTCTCCTTATAATCATTTTTCAATCTTCAGTATAAACATAAACAGGACTCTAAGAATTTCTACATTTCTTATTTAATATTTCGAATAAATTTTCTATTTTTCAAACTAGAGATTCTAGATGGTAAGATTGAAGAATACCAAGGGCAGCATGGCTTCTGATTAGTATTACTTATCTAGAAAATCTTTTAGACAATTTTCGATGAATGACTATCTTTATAACACTTGACTTGCTTCAATAATAAACGAATCAATCCATTAAGGATTTCATTTTCAAATGGAAAGAAAAAAAAACAATCCATTATCGTGGAGTTCTTAACTGGTTATTTATTTCTTTATTCAAAATAATAGTAAATATGATGTATCCCTACAAGAAAAGGGAGAAGAAAAAAAGGTGATTTTATGAGTTTGGGATTAGAATCCTTAAATTTGGATTTTCAAGAGAGTAAACTGTATATAATTCTACTGGCGAATGGTCCTCAAAGTATGGGCGAGCTTATTAAGAGTTCAGGAGTCGTATCCGCTGATATAGGAAATAGTTTGGAAGGGTTAAAGAAAAAAGGATATGTTCATGAGATCCAGGGTATCGCAAACCGATATCATGCAATACTTCCATATCGTGAATTGAAGCAGGATGGAGAAAAGACGATTTCTCAAATGAAAGCTCTTGCATCTGAATTAGATGAACACATTGCGAAGAAAATAGAAACTATCCTGTCTACAATGCAAGAAGAATCTGAGCGAATGACTAATGCTTTATCAAAAGCAAAGACAGATATTGGTCAATTAGAAACAAAAGCTGAAAGTGATGTTGAGGAACTTACAGCGAAGAGCGTATTCGAAGTAGAACAAGAAAATGGAAAAGGTCAAGAAGCTCTGAAGGAAGCAATAAAGCTAAAACAAGAAGAACATCAAACAATATTAACAGAGGTCGGATCTGCATTCAATCAGAATTCAGATTCATTCAATGAAAAGTTTCAAGCAATTAATCAAGATTTAGAAACAGTATATGATCAAGGTCTTGAAGAACTTAAAAATACTGAAATAAATCGGAATCAACAGACTGGTAATGATGCTCTAGCACTTATAACTAAATCAGAG
>JAEOTI010000562.1 GCA_016839955.1 Candidatus Hodarchaeota archaeon
AAACCCCGAACCTCATCATAATCCCCCTGCCCCACTTATCAAAGACTTAAACACATTACCACTACCAGCACGGCATCTACTTCCAATGGACAAATACAAAATATTTGGATCAGCCTTTCCAGCTACATCAGTGATAACCAGCAGAGGATGCCCTTTTTCTTGCGATTTTTGCAGTGTTTCTGCCTTTTACGGTGCAAAATGGCGACCCCGATCCCCGGAAAATATTGCTGACGAAATTAGATACCTTCGTGAGGTAATGAATATCAAAGCTACAGCCTTCGTTGACGACTTATTTTTTATTTCCGATAAGCGGGTTAAAATATTATCCAGTGAACTTTCCAAGATTAAAGACATATATTGGGGTGCTACAACACGAGCTGACAAAGGAAATTTAGAATTATTAACATTGATGCGAAAAGCAGGTTGTAGATTGGTTTTTGTGGGTGTAGAATCAGGTAATCAAATAATATTAGATAAAATACATAAACAAACCTCTGTTTCCCAAATCGAACGTTATTTTGACAATATTAAGCGATCACGAATGGATTCCATTGCATCTGTTTCATTCGGATTCCCTGGAGAAACACGAAAGACGATTGTCTCGACCGTGAACTGGATAGTTAACCGTTTAGATCCATCACTTGCTCTATTCACTCTTGCGACACCCTACCCTGGAACGGATTTTTACAGAGATATGCTCAAACAGGGAAAAATTATGGATCATGATTACTCAAAATACAATTTATTCAATCCAATTAATGAACTCTCTGGTTTGACAAGAGAAGAGATGAAAACATTGACAAAATGGGCGTATAAAAGATTTTACATGCGTCCTAGTAAGATACTTCAGAATACACTTAGAGAATTACGTTATTCCCTTGAAAGTTATGGTTTAGGGCAATTCCTTTATAATTCCCAGGTGTTTGCTAAAGGAATAATTAATATGAAAATATTAACTTCAATGTAGTTTTAGAGATAATTCAAACCTTTCTCTGTTATGGCAAAGGTTTTCGGGGTTTTAAGCTGTTTGATTAGACCTGTTTTTTCTAATTGTACTAAAGTTTCCTCTATCTTGGAATCACTAACCAAATTACCCGTGATTTTATTCAAGTCTTGGATCTGACCTTTTATCACGAGGCTATGCACGTTTCTTTGTTCTGATATTATTTCTAATATTGATAAGCTTATATTTGAGAGTTTCTGTTCATTCAATTTGATATATTCCTAATTTAAAATTGCTCTTCATTGCTGATTGCAATTAATCTCATTCTTAATATTAGCTATTTCTATTTAGTTTATTTTTTATCTGTAAACACCTTAAATGAATAATACAGTGTTTAGAAAGATTTAATTCTCAAATTATTGAGTTTAAAAAAAAAAGATGTTAAATATGATAAGAAATAAAAAGTAATAAATCTATATTTCCAATAATTCAAGCAAGATATCTTATTACCACAAAAAAAAACATAAAAGAAGGTGAAAAAGGTTGGAGGATATCAAAGAATTAATTATCAAAGCAAAAGCATTAAAGCAAAGTAAACAAGTAACTGAAGCAATTACCCTTTTGAATAAAGCTCATGAAATTGGGATTTCTACCAATGACGTGGAAAATCTCGTAGATATTCATAATCAGCTAATGCTTCTGCATTACCAGAATAACGATCCTGATTCCTTTCAAAAATCCTTTAAATTTGCACGTACACTAGCTGCTAGGATTAATTATAATCGTGGCTTAGTAGAATCTTATATGAACAAAGCATGGATCGAAACCGATAATAGAAACTTCATTGAAGCGATTACACACGCTTCACAGGCTCTAGCTATCGATGAGATCTTGGAAAATGCTACAGCTTTCACTACTGCACTCTACATTATTTCTGAAGCAAACTATAGCGTGGGAGATATGGAAAAGGGGGATAAGTACAAGAAATTATATCAACACAAATTGATGAAACTAACTCAAAGTGAGGAACAGATACTTAAGAGTATTGAAGGATTATCAGTTGGTATGAAAAAGGAAACTGATTTAGATTCCAGAGTTATTCAAGCATTACAAGAGCTGGATTCGTTTTAGGAAAGAACTAGCTCCTCTTCCCTCTATTTTTATATAGACTCGTCTAATTTTTTTACGATGAAATCACTTCAACTAAGAGGTATATTGTGTGGTCAAAACATATTCTTCAGTTCCAGAAAAGGAAATTAATCCTAGAATTGATAGATTAAGGTCATCAATGGCAGAAACAGATATCGACGGATATTTACTTCTATCAACAGTCGAAACTTATTATTACTCTGGTATTGGCTTAGATAGTGCGGTTTTCATTCCTAAGGAGGAAGAACCTATACATTTGGTTAAAAGAAACAAAGATTTAGCTCAACAATTTTCGGCAATTAGCAATATTCAGAATTTCGGGAAACTTTCTCAAATTTTCAACACTTTAAAAATAGAGGATCACACGAAAATTGCATTAGAATTAGATATTCTCCCCTTCTCCTATGTAAAATATCTCGAATCTTTGAACAATGATATAACATTCACAAACGGGAGTGACGTTCTTCGGAGTAAACGATCAATAAAATCGAAATATGAGATATCTCAAATCTCTCATGCTGCTGCACTTGTCGATTCATCATTCGATTATTGTACAGAAATAGCTTCGCCTGAAATGAGTGAAATTGAACTTGCAACCAAACTTGATAACTGGTTAGTGAAGAATGGTCATCAAGGATATATTTCCACTCGAAGTTTTAATTCTGCACTACTAAATTACTCGTATGTTATTGGAAAATCCTCCTCAACTCTCAATATACACTTTACTCCAATTTCTGGTTGGGGTTTATCCTTAAAATATCCGTATGGTCCTTCAACTGAAAAACTTGGGAATGATCCGTTTTTTATAGATACATGTGGCAATAAGAATGGTTATATTTCTGATACGACAAGAACTTTCGTGTTGGGAGGATTTGAACATACAACGAGGGAAAAACTGGAATCTCTAATAGAGATTAAGAGTTATCTCAAGCGGGTTCTTAAACCTAAAGCAGATCTTGGGGTTATATATGCAGAATCGATGTCTTTAGCTAAGGAACTAGGAATTTATGATAATTTTATGGGAGAATCACAAGACAAAGTGGCTTTTCTGGGGCATGGAGTAGGATT
>JAEOTI010000563.1 GCA_016839955.1 Candidatus Hodarchaeota archaeon
GGTCCTTCTCCATGTGTCCAGGCTTCATTTAACCAATATACTGCATTTCTGAATGTAGCTGGTCTTGTGATATCAACTACAATTAAAGCACCGAAACATCCTTTGAAATAGGCCTTTCTAACTTCTTTAAAATGAGGTTGGCCTGCAATATCAGTGATAAGGAATTTAATTTCTGTCGCATCAATTAATTGGATTTTCCGAATACCAAAATCGGCTCCAATAGTCATTAAGTAATCTGCTTCGAATTCTTTTCCCATAAAGCGGTTAAATAAACTAGTTTTTCCTACACCGCCATCTCCCAAAAGTGCTACCTTAAGAGAAAATTGTCTGACTTCTGTAGGTTTTGACCAAGCATGGGTTTGTACAATTTCTCGAACAGTTTTTGATAAGCCTAGAGTATCATCAACTTGAACTTGGCTAAATTTGAGCATTTCGTAGTATTGATCTACTAAAAGGTCGCATACATCTTGAGCTATCGCTCGAAGAACAGCAGACGGAGTTGTTCGTTCTGCGACAACACCCACAATCGTTTCTGTTTCTTTTTCTTCGAGAAAAACAACTTTATCATCCTCAAGGGAAATTTCTTGGATATCTTGTGAAGTCGCTGTTGAAGCATACATCCAAAGTGCACTTGTTAGTCCAGAAAGTAAATTTGCAGTATCTTCATCAGGTTGATCTTTTTCAAAGTCAAGGTGAAAAATAGGCAGTCCAGAATCCTTTACTGCGATAATTGTCTTTACTCGATATCGCATTGCTGGTCCTGCAGTCTCTTCTTCCAATCTTTGCCTTAATGTACTTGGAATATGTATATCTTTAAAATCTGGTTTTGGAGGTTTAGGACCATGCATAAAGAACACACTTAGATCTTGCTAGAAGTACATGAAGATATCAATGCTTGTATATATTTAGAAGAAAAACTTGCTGCTTCTTAAGATCTTTCCAAACACAGAATTAAATTATAGGATTACACTTTTCGTTTTAAGTTCTTATACTTGGTTAAGAAGTGATTTACTAATTAAAAGAAGTAAATTGTCGTACCAAGGATAAAACAAAATATAATAGATAAATAGAGATCTTTAATGCTAATTCTACTTTTCCTCAAAAAAGTACGTTTTGAGAATAAACCAAAAGCTCTTCCTTCCATTGAAAGAGTTAATGTTTCTACACGTGATATTGCAGAAACAGTTAATGGTAGTATTGTATATCTAATACTACTTTTCAATCCTCTTATCCCCCTTTTTTCAAGATCAATACCCCGAGAAAGCCTTGCATCTCTAACATGATTTGCTTCGAGATCAAATATAGGAATATAACGTAATGCAAGCCCAATCGTAAAAGCATAGCGATAAGGAATACCTATCTGATTTAATGAATGAACAAATTCGTTTGGATGCGTTGTTGTTGTAAAGATTGCACTTCCAGTAATAATAATCAGAAAACGAAGGGCGATTAGAAATCCATCATGTAACGCTACCTCAGTGATTGGAAAATTTGGACCAAAAGGAAAAGTTTTAGGTATTATGTAACATAATATTTTTCCTTCATGATGAAAAAGTAGCTGGGCTAGAATAATTGTGCCTGCAAAAACCAAAATGAACTTGAAGCGTGAATAGATATTTCTAACGTTAATTTTTGCAAGAAATATAATGATAAATAAGTAAATTAGAAAAAACAATATAATAAATAAGCTATTTGTGAGAAAAATGAGAACTACAACAATAAGGAGTCCAAAAAGTTTTGTTAAAGGATGGAGCTTATGTAGGTAGCTATTACCTTCTACATAGACAAAACTCATTAAACTTCGACTCTTTGAGAAGAATTTTCGTAATACTCAGGAATATTATGATTTAGTTCTTTTTGGGCTTCAAAGGCAGGTTTATTTAAAGTAATTTGACCATTATCCAAATTAATAACTCTATCACAGAAATTAAAAAGAATCTCTGGGCGATGAGTAATAATGATTATACCTCTACCTTTTTCAGCTGCTAAGGTAATTAATTTTAGAATACGTTCTATGTTTTGATAATCTTGACCCGCAAAAGGCTCATCCAAAAGAAGTATAGAGGGTTGATATATTTCTGACGAAATTATTGTCAATCGTTTTTTTTCACCATAACTTAAACTAAGAGGCAATCTATTTCGATATTGATCTAAATGCGTTCCTGTGAGAAGCCGACCAATATAGTCATCCATAGTCGATAAATCCAGATTAAAGTGTCTTGGTGCAAGTAACAATTCATCATAAACTGTTTTTTCGAAAATTTGGTGATCTGGGTTTTGAAAGACAAGCCCAATTTTTTCTGCTCTTTTTGAAATTGCGGATGGAGCTTTTTTTCCATTAATCAGGACGTTTCCACGAAGGGAGCGTCGTAAACCAAGGATATTTAAAAAGAGTGAAGTTTTTCCTGAACCATTAGGTCCTGTTATTCCAATAATTTCTCCAGAATGGCAACTAAAGTTAATTTCATTTAATATATGGTGATTATCAATCCAATAATCTAAATCTCGAATTTCAAGGAGTGGAATTCTTGATTTTAAAGGTAGTTTAGAATGTATTCTCTTTTGCGGTTTTTTTGATAATACACCAAGTTTATTCAATTCCTGATTGTATTTGTTAATCTCATTTACAGGAATGTCAAGGACAAGACAACCATCTTTTAATATAAGTAATCTATCTGCCACAGGAAGAAATGGTTTAAATTGATGATCAATAATAATTAAACCCTTATTTTCTTTCAGCTTAAGGGTGTTCAAAGTCTCAATTAATCGAAAAAATGAACGTCTATCCAATTGTGCTGAGGGTTCGTCTAAGATAAGAATTTGGGGATTCATAGTAAGAATTGAAGCAATTGCTACTTTCTGTTGTTCCCCTCCAGAAAGATGATATAAGTCTCTCTTACCTAAATGTTCAATCTCTGTTAATCTTAAAGAGTTATTTACGCGGTTTTGTATTTCTTCTCTTGAAAGACAAAGGTTTTCAGGACCAAAAGCGACTTCGTCCACAACAAACATTGAGACGAATTGATTCTCCGGATTTTGTTGAATAAGTCCAATTTGACTACTAATTTCAGGAGTAGAGAGGTTATCTATCGGTTTATTATTAATTAAATAATTTCCATGAAACTCCCCATGAATTAATTGTGGAATGAATCCACTAATAATCCGAGCGAGTGTTGTTTTTCCTGATCCACTAGCACCAGTTATCAGCACACTTTCATTCTTTTTTATTTTAAAAGAAACACCGTTTATTGCTGGTTCAGTTTGTTGAGGATAGCAAAAAGTAATATCTTCAAGATCTAACAAACTAGATTGCTCCTATGATATTATAAATTCTACTACAGAGCGAATCCAATAAGCTCCATCATAATTAGCGGCAATAACTCTTAAACCATTATCTTTTATTAGAATTAACTCTTCATCGGACATTACTGATGTTAAATCAAAGTTCATGTAATAACCATCTGAAGCAATAATTCTCAAGGTTTTTGCGTTAATTTTTGGATTTGCTTGGCTTATAATTATATGAATGGGTACTCCCGTGTAATTTCGTGGCTTTTCATAGGTTACTAATCCTTCTAATTCTCCTTCAATTGTTGTTTCATGTTGCTGAAAATCTCCGTGATGATATGTAAAGGGATTATTGACTTCACCGTTTATATCACATGCATATAGATCTCGAAAGGGCGCTTCATATACAAGAGCAAAATATCCTACAGCTCCTATTCCCAAGATTAAAATTAAGAATAAAGTAGCTATACTAGATGGATTAAACATTTTTGATCGAATTGAATTCGAAGAAGCACCGTTAACATTGGTGTGGTTTGAAATCTCATATTGTATTCCTCTAAAAAGCTGAGGAATAACCATCGATTCATTGAGGATTTTAAAAGTCTCTAATGCGAAGAATCCCCCTAAAATCATCCCTGAAGAAAAACTAAGAATACTCATTGCTAAAATAAACTCAATTGGTACAACAAATTTCCCATTAGATGAAAAATATATCATTTGAAAAATAATGACGTTAGAACAGGATGAAACTCCAGCTGCTAATGCAACAGTTGGCTTAAAGGTACGAAATCGGTCTATTGGTAATGCTAAGTCGAGAATTAGACCTTGAATCAATGAAATAAGTACAATAATTATTCCATGAGATCCTCCTGTAAATAGTTCCACAAATCCCTTTATGATCCCTGCTAAAGTAGGAGTTCCTGATTTACGAACGATAATAAAAATCAAAATTAGCCAATAAATATGGAGTCCCGCAGCTAATTGTCCAGCTCCAAAAGGCACCCCAAACATATGGTTGATAATATGTGCCAAATAACCAACATAAGTACTCATAACTCCTCCTAGAGACGAAAGCAAAGCAATTATAACTAAATCTGCTGTTGAAAAATAGTACTGACGTTGTATTGTTTACCCCCCAAAAGGAGCTCCAATGATCTTTGATCTCTCCTGTGTTTAAGTTAAGACAATTTCTAATTTTACAACCCAATTAACCCAATAACCAGAACTAGTTATTGGATTGTCATTTCCAAGAAATACTAAACGAACATAATCTAACTGAGTCCCATTATCATTGTAAGCTAGAACTGGAAGAGCGGTGCCAAATCCAGTTGGATTTCCACCAATGTCATAAAGAGTCATATTTCCTTCAACTTGCTCTTTTGTTAACGTAGCAAACCAGCTATCATTTGCAATAACTTTTACTGAGTAATTCTGTCCGTCAATTATATAGTGAGAGACAAGATCCTCTAACGAAACACCAGTAAAACTGTAAGAGCCTTTTACATCCACTTTAGTTTTCATTGAGCCATTACCAGTAATTTTTGGAAATTGCATTAATTGACATAGATTTAGAATTTCATTCCTAGAACTTAGAATATTAACTGTCCAATTACGTTCTAATTGAATAGAGCTTACAGTTTTTACCCATCTACTACCAGCGGAAAATCCATGTTGGCGAGATTCAGCGGTAGTTGTAGCATTGAAGTCATCATTACTATAATTTCCATCATCAGGAAGAAAAGCTATTCTATATCCATCTTTCCAATTTGGAATCTCCGTATCATTATAGGAATAAGCGAGAATCATATCACCTTGAATTGTTTTCCAAGTAGTGTTCGGATAAATATTATAGTAAGAAAAACGAGAATAAAATCCATCTTCAGCTTCAATTAATACAGTGTCTCCTTCCACAATCCCACCAGCAAGTTCTATCAAGGAAGATAAAGATACTCCTCGATATAAACCGTAATCGCGCCAATTACCAAATTTGTTCTGATATTCTACTAATCCTTCAGAATAAGTTAAGTTTTGAATATCCGATAAGTCTAAACTTATTTCTGTGCCGTTCAGACAAACTATATTCAGAACTCCAATTTTACTTTCTTTCTCATCATTATTGAAAGGATTATTTAAAGTAATAAAAGCCAAAGCTCCAGCTGATGCTATTATTACAATGAAAACGATTCCGTACATCAACAAATTGCTTTGTCCTGATCCAGATGAGCTCGTTTTTCACACCTTCAAGTTATTCAGTCGTTATGCTGGTCGATCATAACGATATTATATATGACTATAAACTCTTCTAATGAGATGGACATGTAAAAATCGAGATAATTTACAAAAACAAATACAATAAAACAAAGAAAAATGTTAATTATCTTTCAGCACAGTTTTCATAAGAGAAGAAATCAAATTTTCCCATTCTTTTGATTCAATAATAACACAATGGTCAATTTTAATTTCAAAAAGCTCTTCAAACAAAGGCAGGACCTCTTGACGAACAATTAAAAAAGTTGTCAAATAAGGTCGAGTAAGTGCTAGTTTTGTTGTATTGTAAAGACCTCGTCTCTTTTGTTCAAGAATACCAATTTCATCGATAAAAAGAATATCAGTTTTTGAATTAACTATTGTCTCTTCAGCAAAACGTAAAGCTTCGACTGAAATTTTGTACTTCCCTACCTGAATCGACGGTGCATTACCAACACTTTCTAATGGGACAGTTTTTCCATCTTGGACACGGTAAATAAACTTGCTTCCATTAGATAAGGTTAGAACTCCTCCGCAACTTATCTCTTCTTCATTAAATTTCTGAACCAATTGCAAAGCAAAAGAGGATTTACCAATTTCTCTAGGTCCTGAAATTACAATTAACAAGAGCTACACACTTTTTATTATCGATAAAGATTTTACTAAAGATGTTCTTATTCTAACAATTCTATCTCTACGGTTTGATCTTTTCCTTTCAATGAACAGTTGAATGATTCCAAAAATTGCCGACCTAATAGAATTTCCTGACAACGCTGATAAGTATCAATAGTTATAATAATCACAATATCTAATCCTTTAACTTGAATACAACCACTTGCAGAAAGGAGTGTGATTTTCTCTCCTA
>JAEOTI010000564.1 GCA_016839955.1 Candidatus Hodarchaeota archaeon
GAGTAGCTATCTTTAAGGATTTCAAGCTAAAGGTTCCCAATACCAATCTAGCGCCTTTTTACACAATTCACATATTCGATGAGGAAATCCGTCTACTTCTAAGAGGTTCATTTCACTAGGGATATTACATCTTCCACAAATATTTGTCTTTACTTTATTTCGTAAGAATAGAGTTGCTGCTTGGGGATAAACAAAGACAGGTCTTTCAATTTCTATAACATTATTACCTACAACTATTATACCAATATTAAGTTCCTCATTTACATTGGTTAGAGTTACACGCTTCCAGAACTCTCGTCCTTTTTGTGCAAGGTTTTCATTCACTTCTAATGCTAAATAGCTCCAACCAAATATTTTTGAGTAAAGAAAAGCCTGACCAACACCCCCGAATATTTTCCCCAAACTAGATGCATCTTTTATTGTTTTACATTCGACCCCAATTTGATGCCTACTAGGAGAGGTAATAAGGAGATCAACACGTAATATATTAGTAAAGGTTAATCCTTTTTCCTCTAGTCTCATTCTGAATACGACCTCCTCCTCGACATAAGATCCCTTTTCAATGAAAAATTCTTTCAATTTTTGTTTTATTTCTGATTCTAACACTTTCCTCCGTCTCCATTTTTAAAGAATCATTCTTAGAAACGAAGTAAACCCACGATCTTTCTCTCCTTGAGTAATAAAAGAATCTAGCTTCTGGGTCATTTCCCCAAGTGCATGTTTTAACACAGAGAGACCCTCATAGAAGCGATTCACATCGTCATTTGATAACACTGTAAGGTCGTAATTTGCACGTCTTCGCGCTTTATTCAGTAGATCCGAATAGGTTTCCCAATGTTCTTTCTCTGGAACATATTTTAGGGAGAATAAAAGAGATGGGACTCCTTCTGGGGCATTTTCTTGAAACAAATATTCAAATACATTAACAATTATTTCTAAAATTGCGTCCACTCTAACTAGTTGTGTTAAAGCCTCTGAATCTTTAAAGCTAATATGGTATGTTAATCTGATTTGTGACAAATGATCAGATAAGAATCTCAAATTGTTTTGGATAGATCTAAAATGCGATTTTCTGTCAATCTTTTCGATTGATAAAAAAGTAGTAATCTCCTTTAAGCTAGTCTCTATATGAGTTCTGACTTGTTTAAATTCCACCAAAAATCTCTGCCTAAAAAGAGGTATGGCTTTATTTATATAGTAAGTATTCAATTCATCAATGATTTCACCTGAGGTCGTTACGATGGTCAAATAATGCTGGATGAGTTTGATATCATTGAAGTGATTATATAAACGATAAATTAATCTAGATATGATAAACAATGCCAGTAGCATACAAATAGGAATCAAGAGAGAGTTAAATTCGGAATGAAGACCTATCAATACCTGATCAAATAAAGGCTGTCCATATTGTCGGAGGATAAGAATAATGAAAGCAACAATTAAATAGAGATCACGAATGGTATCATTACGAAACCTGTCCCAAAATGGCTGGTTTAAAGTCGATCGGAGTAAGAAAGCGCCTTTCGGGAGATGGCGATCATAGAAAAACTCGACTGGGAAGTTAATACACAACCACTCAAGAAGTTGGAGAATAGACAATATAATAAAAATAATTCCAGACCAAAATAAGAGAATTTGTATGTTTTGTAAGAGAAGTGATAAGGGTTGAGTAATAAAGGCAAGCGCCAGACATATTGAACAAAATGCCTTGGCAGCGGTACTTGTCTGCGTCCCTGATTCTAATTGAATTATCGACATTGTACTTTTCTCCTCTCTACATCGGATTTTTTTTGAAACAAGTAAATTTCTCTATTTCTGAAGAAATTTTCAGGACGTTTCATCGACTTTCCTTATATATTAGACGTGATTACTAATTCTTGACTTTTTCAAATATTTAAGACTCTCCAAAGATATCTCTAGTGAGCTACTAGTATTATTCCACCGAAAATAAATATACCAGTCAAAAAACCAGTCATTTCACCAGCTTGATGTAAATGAGGTGACTTCGATTGTGAAATTCAGGATACAGTTGGTGATTATGTAGTACAGTACATTATCAATAGGAAAATAAGATTTCCTTGGAACAGTTGATTACCGAAAGATGATTTGATTCTAAAAAGAGCACATTTGTATATTTTGAGGAAAAACTATATTAAGGTTAATTAAAGGAAAAAGATTTATGAAATCAGAACTAAAAGCAAAATTCCGTCAAAATTTCAGCAATATAATTCGATTAATCTTGAGTTTCTTAATTATTATTATAATGTTAATGATTTTAAAAGAAGAGTATAGATACTTAATCCTCTTTTTTGGACTAATTATTGCAATTATTTGGTTATTAAATCGAGAAAATTGGACACTTCTGAAAAACGCACCTTTGCTTTATTTTTATTTTATTAAAAACGATGTAAGTGACGAAGAAAGAATTCAGACTATGTCGCTCTGCTTGACTTTTGCATTTGGTCATATCTCCTTTTTAGGAGGGATGGTTGGACTTGGATATGTAGCTACTGAGGTTATTGATATATTAACTGCGTTGTCACTATTTATTTTAATAATCCTGCTTGTTATAGGTTCTATTGTCTATGGTACAACACAGCATTTGAGTCTTATTAGTTCAAAATGGCTATGGAAACTCAGTTTTCAATTTATTATATTGATCTTAAGTTATTGCACAATTTTTATCAATTCAATAATTTTAAATGAGATATGGTTCTCAATTATAGCAATTATTTCAAGTGGGTTATGGTTTTTCCTTTTAGATGATGTTTTAGATCGAATACACTTCTCTAAAAATAATTTGCAGCCACAAAAAACCTGAAATATTGAACCTAAATAGCGAAAATGATAGATTATTGGATTTAGGTGTACAAATATGCAGAATGATTGGAAATGTCAAAAGTGTAATAAGTCAATCCCTTCAAGTGAGATGATTAGGAAAATATCCAGAACATACCCAAATCAATTCAGGTGTCCTAATTGTAATTCTAGGGTTAGAGCTGTATTTTGTAAGAATAAGTTTAAAAGACATTGTGTTCCAGCAGGGTTTACAAAATGCCCTGTTAGTAATTGTGGAGAACCACTTAGTAATGAAGCTTGTAGATTAAGGTTTTTAGGTTCGTAATTTATTCATATAAATTGTCGTTTATATCTTCCTTATAGTTGTTTTCTCCATGAAATCGCCTTTGGTGAGCTGTTTCACCTCCACTTCATGCTGATTGATTAAACATAAAAATTGTCTCCCTTGGTCAATTAATTAGTATTATTAATCATCCTTGAATGACATACCAAATACAAAAAAAAACAGAAATGTGTTATTGGAAGAAGGATAATTCCGATTATCACATATTTCAACCAAGTTTTCATTTAATGGCCTCCTAGACCCAGTTACAACAAGACATTAAGGATAGCTGCTGTTATCCAGATTACCACTAGATATTCCCCTTCAGAATACTTTCTACGAATTTTTAGTATATAAAGCATCCCAACCAATCACTCTTGAAGACTAAGCTTGAGTATGAAACAGTCGTAATTGAAAAAACTTAATTCTCTTCCATATTTACTTTTGGAAAATGCCCTTTTAATCAGTCTTCTACCATGAAGAAAAATGATGACCAAGGTGACTCTCGAAGATGGGATTGATGAAATTAAAACAGAATTTCGGAAAGCAATAGATGAATTTAGAACGGATGAAGAATGATTAATTATTTGAAACACTCCATCCATTTATCTTTTACCCAGTTTGGTTGTTTATGATA
>JAEOTI010000565.1 GCA_016839955.1 Candidatus Hodarchaeota archaeon
ATTCAAATGGATTTCAAAGTATTAGTTGAAAAAGATGAAGATGAGTATTATATTGCTACGGTACCAGCTCTACCAGGGTGTATATCTCAAGGTAAAACAGAACAAGAGGCGCTTGAAAACATTAAAGAAGCAATTGAACTACATATTAGCCTTCTTGCAGAAAATGGTATCCCTATTACCCAATCTCCAGATACAAAAGAAGTGATCGTGTCTGTGGTAATATGACCAAATTACCTGTTATTTCTGGGAAAAAATTAGTAACTACGCTAAAAAAAATGGGTTATTACATTCGAGGACAAAAAGGGAGTCATATTCATCTTAGACATCCATCAAGACTACCTTTAACAATACCGAATCATCCAGAGATTGCCCGGGGAACTCTTAGGAGAATTATCTCCCAATCAGGATTGACTCGAGAGGAATTCCTGCAACTTCTAAAGAAATAGGTTTGAGGTCGTCAAATCACGGTTCACGCTCGGAATTTTGACTTTCAAGTGCTAGTTTGATGAAAATGAGTTAGAGTTAGGCTAGGATAATCAATATTTTGATAAAATGTGTTCAATTTCTTTCTTTAATTCTTTAGAACTCTAAAGTCCTATGGTTACAACGAGTGGTAAACTGATTTACGATGGCGTACATAGTAAATAACAATTTGTTTTGACTGAAGAACCTTGAAAGATCTTTGTCGTCAAAACCACGGTTAAAAAAACTACAATATGTTCCTTTCTAATATCATAAAACTAAATATACTATAGTTACTATAGTGAAAATAGTGGCTATATTGGAGAAAAAAATGAATGACTACAATTCAAATTAAAGGACCCACAAAGAAAGCATTATTTCTGACAAAAAATCGTCTTGAAGCTATATTGGGCAGGTCTCTAACTTATGATGACGTTATCAATCATTTGATGAAAACAAGTCAGATTGAAAAAGTGCCAAATAGGTCATTTCGAGAGTATCGTGGCATTCTTGGAAAAAGAGGACGAAGTATCTACCAAGAATTACGTCAGGAAGAACTTGCCAATGAGTTTCCCACAAAATAATGAGCAGATTCACGGAGCAGTCATTGATACAGGTGTGCTTGTAGAATATCTGTCTTTGGATGCTAAAAACCCAAGAGACGTAGAATTTGGAGAGCAAATTGAAAATACAATCCTTGAGTCCCACAATTTTGAAGTTCTATATATTTCAACATTAACAAGAGTAGAGGTCCTCTATATAATTTGTAGGATAGAAGGATGGAAGAATGCTAAAGAAATTATTAATAGCCTAACCATGAATTTCATCGAACTACGAATACTGGAACTGGATGATCTTGCTGCTCAAATCAAATGTGAATGCCCCATCGCCTTGTCTGATTGTTATTCTTTAGCAATTGGTTCAACATTAACCATGCCCGTATATTTCATGAAAGAACGAGAACTTACAAAGAAAGTACAGACTAGAGTAAAAGATCATTTTAATGCCGAGATGATCATTCTAGAGAGAGAAATGCTTTAAATAAGGAAGAACATCATGAAAAGACAAGAAACCTATTGATAAATTTCCTGGTCACACCTGAATTCCTGATTGCATTTGTGCTATTGGGCTTTTTGATTGTCATTCAAATATTTTTATCTCAATCTAGGATGTAAATCGTTGTGAGAAACGGGTCACAAGCAACCGCATCAATCTGTGGACAACTGCACCAAAAGATTTCACAACTACCACAACGATGGGGAATCTCAGAATTAGACGAACCTCAGCTCCCGCGGGCTGGGATTTACTTTATCTATGAACAAGGGGAGATATTATCAGCTGAAGCAGTTAAGACTCATGGAGTGGGTAATAGAATCGTACGAGTGGGCACCCACAAAGCGGGACGAAACCTACGAACCAGACTTAGGAGTGATCATCTAGGAGGAAACCGCGAGGGAAGTATACAACGAAAATACATTGGAGTGTCCCTCATGAAACGAGATGACTGCTCATCTAATGCCATCGAACACTGGAAAAGAAAACGGAAGGATAACCCTGATTTCAAGAATCCTACCAACAATAAATATGAAAAAATGGTCTCAGGATACATTGCGACAAAGATGCCATATCGGTGTCTGAATGTCCCTAACGAACCACTTCGTTTGAGCCTAGAGAAGAAGATCATCTGAAGACATTAAGACTACCAGTTAGAGTGTTCCTACAAAACTCCAAAAAGCTTTCTCTATATTTCATTATTCTTATAATTTTACATAAATTATATTTTCAATGTAGTTCAAATAATTCAATTTTCGTAGTTTATTCTCAAAGGACGGTTCCTCGTATGTTAATCTCTTAAAAAAACTCGAATTAACCATTTTCAACGCTTTAGGATCTAAAAAAGGAGAGAAATTGTGTCGTCAAATCCCCATTTTACGACATTTATTTGATGGATAACATCATTTGTTCCATAGACTTTTTAACCAATCAAATCTTTCCCAATAAATTATTAATAAACATAGAATTTTTCTTTTTTGTTAAATTTATTAAACCCTAATGATTTTTTTTAAATTTCTAAATGAACAATGAAATTTGTTTGTCCAATGAAAAGATTTTTTGATGTATTGTTTATTTTTAATTTCAAGGAAAATCTCGTGAGAATAAAAGAAAAATCAATATATCAGAATTTGGGAAGCAAGTTAGTTCACTGTGTTAGAGGAAAACTTTTAATAATCCTGAGTGAATAAACCACTGTTAAAAATGATCAATAATGTCGGCATGAGTGGATATTTTATGAGTGAATCTGAGTTGAAATTTGGAAAACCCAATTTAAAGAAACTTAGAGAGAATCATGAGGAACTAAAGCATTCACTGTCAAAATTTTCAGAATTTGTCAAACAGAGCTCTGAAGTAGATGAAAAAACGTTAAGGAGACTTTATAAAAGATAAAGGATTATGTAGGGGATTTTTATGCATGTCTTTTGAGGGAGAAGGACAAAAAACAGATCTTTCAAACAATTATGAAATCACTGATTTTTCTGAAGAAGCGTTGATACGTTCTCTATGTCAAGAACCTTGTACTAGAAACGTTGACAGCCCTCATTTCAAATATTTATATGGTTATCTTCGAAAATTAAACTGTTCAACGATTTTCATTGAGAAAGAATATGTAGATCGTGATTTTTTAGATTCTTATTCACATTACTACTCAAAATGCTTTAAATGATATAACCGGTTCTGTAGACGACTTCATTTTTTTCGATCTAATGCAGAAACTGTGGATAATGATTATAAACTCACTAATCATTCTTTTAGCCAATCTTTTTCTTTAAAACCTATTAAAGAAGTAGAAAAATATCAGAAATATCTAAATAAATGTTATTTGGGATTCATTGTTGTAAGACCTATCCCTGAGGCCGTTATTGGGAGAACGGTATTAGATTTATATGAAGACACTATTACATCTGGAGAATATGACGAAGGATCCAGAACAATACGTTGTGTTCGAAATTATTCAGTCTCATTATTTGGATATAGACTCAGTTTGCTTAGTCTTGGATTTCAAGAGCAAGATACCGTAATAGCCGCTTGCGCTACAAGTGCGCTTTGGTCAACATTAGAAAAAACAGCTAATTATTTCAAAATGTATGTCCCCACAAATTATGAGATTACTCAAGGTGCAACACAATTTATAAGCATGTACCGTTCGATTCCATCCCATGGGCTTACTACACATCAAATAACCCAAGCTATTAGATCTTTTGGATTAGAACCAGATGTAAAACAGATAATTAATCCTAATACAGAGAAGATACAAATTCCTTTTTTGATGTACTGTTATTCATATTTAAGGTCTGGTATACCAATTTTATTAGGGGTTTGTGACAAAGAGGGTAACCTTCACGCGCAAGCTGTTTTAGGATACAGTCTTTCAGATAAACTAGAATTAGAAAATGAAATGACGATTATAGATCCTCTATACTCTATTTTAGAATTTAGAGGATCAAAAATTACAAAATTCTATATTCATGATGATCAAGTGGGACCATTTGCTCGATTCATTGTCCAGCCTGGAGAAAATGCTTGTCCTGTTCTTAAAACAAATTTTGAAGGGCTTTCGGATATACATGACAGGACGTACTATCCTTTAACTGCAATAATTCCAATTTATCACAAAATCAGGGTACCAGTGAATACACTTCTAGACCCCATTAGTCGATTAACTGTTGTTTTAAATTTTAGTGATTTATTACCAGATATTAGTGATCCACGTATAATTTGGGATAGTTACCTTTCAAATATTCAAGATTATAAGAATTCAATTCTAAGAGATAAAGACATCAAAGACAAAGAAAAAATATTAACACAATATTTTCCACGTTTTTTCTGGCGTTTTATCGCAGAAATTGGCTCTAAAAGAGTTTTTGAACTACTAGCTGATGCAACAGACATGGAAAGGTCATTTCAATATTTTCGAATAAATTTTTATAATGATAATTTTCGAAAAGAACTTCGTAAAGTACTTTATGGAGACGAAATCAAGCTCTATCTTTCTAATCCAATGATTAAACTTCTAAAAACTTATACTTAGGATTTTAACTTGATTATGATAGATTCTGTAAAA
>JAEOTI010000566.1 GCA_016839955.1 Candidatus Hodarchaeota archaeon
ATGAGGCCAAATAAGAGGAAGAACGGTTCTTCTAGTAATATGTTCACCTGGTTAGTTCCCCGTGTTTCTGTAGAATTAATTAAGGTAAAAACAAGGAAGCTCATTAAGAATATTGGACCCTGGATTGCCATACAAAAAGTTGCGACGTACGCTTTACCCCTTCTTTGTTTTTTGCTATAATGATCGCCTAATATACCAAAAAGGGGATAACCAAATACTCGTCCAAAAGCAAATGATAGGCCCAAGATCGTAGCTAATGTGGTTTCGAGACCAAGACCTCCTTTATCACTATCAGAAAGCATACTAATTAAGTAAAAAGTAAAAATTGAACCAGGAATTAAAGCAATAGTTCCTTGGATAAAGAGAAAGATATTAGTTTTTCGGCGGAAAATTAACTTCAGTTGATCTAGAGTTAGATGTTGGGGTAGAATTTCAGGGTTTTTGGTTAAAAATAGTTCCTGTAATTCTGGTTCAGACTTTCCACGTGTTGGCAAACGAAGAAAAATAAGGGGTAGGTTCACGATGATCCCAATAACACCAATGATAACAAAAGAGAATCTCCAGTGATCAGGACCAATAACACCGCCAACAAGAATCCCCAATCCAACGCCAATTATTACCATTAAGTCAAGTCCTGCAGAAAACAAACCTCGACGATGATATGCTGCAACATCTCCAATGATAGAATAGGTTACAGGCATGGTGGAGCCAAGACCAATAGCCATTAACATACGTATAGTGAGATAAGAGTAGAAGGAATGTGCAAAGATAATCATTAAAAAGCAACAGGCTGACCAGATTGTTACACAAATGAATATAGAATATTTACGGGGTAATCGGTCAACAAGATACCCCCACATAAGAACAGACACTGTCATGGAGGCTAGAAACAAGGCTTCAGCAACACCTATAATTTTAGTATCAAGGTCTTTACCAATCTGAGTGAGATTGGGAATTACTACAGAGTAAGCTAGACTAGCGGTTAAAGTAGATGCATAAACAGCAGTAGTAGTAACTTTTTCTCGAAATGGGTGTTGTTGCAATAGAGAGACTCCAAACAGAAAGTTTAATTCTCTTTCTGTAGGTTATCTCTTAAAGGCAGCCAAGTTGGACCTGGAAATGGTTTGAGGGGGGGAGGTGGTTGTCTCTTTTTCTTGTAACGATTTAATCGTAAAACGTGTTTCATTGTATTTTCCGGAATATGTTCAAGGATAAGCGTTCCAGTAGAAACTGCGGTATCTAATAAGTCACGACCACGTTGAGTCCTAACCATAACAAAACTTGTCCCATCAGGAACACCAAGTTCACCAACTGCGAGATCAGCAGTTTCTGCAGAGAGATCTAAACAATAACTACAGCCTTCTCGCGAAGCAGCTTCGTCAGCTTCTTTCACAGACATCTCTTCTCGGGATCCATCTCTCATAGTTAATCGAAGAACTCCTGATCGAACAGCAACCTTCTGAACATCGCTATCGAGATCAATTCCTTTTCCATGCAAGAACTCTCGAAGTTTATCGGGATGAAAGATCGTTGTACACAATAAACCAATAGAGATACTCTTTTCATCTAGCCAATCGGTTTTCACAAGACGCATCCAATTCAAAGCTTTAACCATGCAAGGGACTCCAACAAACACTCGCAGACCCTGTGGATTCCACTGATGTCGGAGTCGAAGAATGCCTTCTACACTTGGATAAGAAACAAATTTAGAGCCGGCGCCTTTTACAAACGCTTTTTCATCTTTTGCTGCTGTAGCACCAATGTTTGTATAGCCCTTCTTTTCTTCAAGAATTGCAGCAGCCTCAATCTTCCCTTCTTTCTTTGCAGCCATTAAAATAGCAGTGACCACTCCCCCTGATTGGCCAGCTTCGCGAACTGTAGGGTCTTTTGCATAAGCTAAGTACATAATAGGTTCTTTATCTTCAGTTTCATGAAAAGTGCCAATAAATTTGTTATCGCGATTCTCCCCATGGACTCGATCCCAATAGCTAGGACAAGCTTGAAGACATGCGCCACAATCGATGCACTCTCCAACAAGAGTGGGCCATTTCCCAGTAAATTTTGGATGTTCTTCCTGAAATTCAATAACTGTTACGGGACAAATAGATGAACAGCCACCACAAGCATAACAATAACCAGGTTCAATGATTTCTCGAAAAAGATCATCGAATGTCGCCTCAGGAAGTTCATGGATAGTCATATTGTTCCGTTCCTAATCAATCCAATTCAAATTGACTGGGATATTTTAAAATGTGGAAGTCGGTAGAAAATATTGACTGTAAACGATAGTTTATACTCATCAAATATCATTTTTGTCGGATTAATTTTACCGAAAGAATAATTCTAGTCCTTTTGATTTTTTGAATCATTCAAATTTACTCTATTTTGAGTTGATTAATAGACAAAAAAGCAATAACTATGGAGAAATGTCTAAATTTAGCGAGTAAGAAAGAACAAAGCCATTGAGCGATAGAAAAAATGGATTTTCCTCGCTTTCCCTTTAAATAGTATCGTCTGTGATAAAAAAGTATTTAAACAATGAGGGCATGTTTGAACTTGCAGAAGAGGTGAAAATGAGATTGAAAAATAAGACAAAAAAAGTAGATAATTCAACAGAATTAGATATCATAGATTTACAGAGAAAACTAGGATACGGTTCTACTTTATGGCATAATTACGTGGAGGAGCTACCTCCAAAAACCTAATATTTCTTACGTATGTTTTTCTTTACGTATAAAATTATACTAGAAATACTTAGAGACATGGAAACTCCCTATTCTTCTTCTATTTCTTTATTCTAAAAAGCAATCTACGACGTAATTTCATGAAAAATCAATGTTAAACTTGATTATTCATGTTACAAATCCATTATAAATAAGAACAACATCTCAGTTCGCTAACTTTGCTCTCAGTTCTAATTTTCTTTGTTCTATAAAAACGGAGAAATTTATCAAATGACATTACTTTAATCTAGTTGTACTTGATTAGAACAAAGTTGTACTATTCATTGGGGATTCAACGTTGGTACTCGATTCATTGCATTTCTTATTAACATACAAATGTATTCTTGAGTGTAATCACTGTTTTGTATGGGGTTCGCCGAGTTCTCATGGTACTTGGTCCATTCGTAACTTAGAAACCGCTCTGGATAACGCAAAAACATTAAATTCTATCAACACTGTATATTTCGAAGGAGGGGAACCTTTTCTCTATTATCCGATTCTTTTAGCGGCTTTACGAGGAGCTAAAGCTCGTGGACTTCGTCGAGGAATCGTTACTTACCCCTACTGGGCGGAAACTGTGGATGATGCAAAAGAATGGCTCCGTCCTCTTGCTCAGATAGGAATTCATGACTTCAATATTTCAGGAGATCGATTTCATGGAGAAAGAGTTGATGATATTCCTCAACAAAATGCGACTACGGCTGCCCAGGAGCTAGGTATTCCAATTGGCATGCTTGCTGCAGAAGAGAGGGGTGTTGGTTTGTCTTCAGAGGTTGTCTCTTCTGATGTTAACATTGGTTATTCTGATGTTATGTACCGAGGACGAGCTGCTGTTGAATTAGCCCCAAAAGCAGTTTCTCAAAAATATACTTGGAATGAACTAATAGAATGTCCATTTGAACCACTTTCTGATCCGAATCGGGTTCATGTTGATCCTTATGGCTTTCTTCACATTTGTCAAGGGATAACAATTGGTAATATTCTCGAACAGCCTTTATCACAAATAATAGATCAATTTAATCCACGGAAACATCCTATTCTCGGGCCTTTAATTGCAGGAGGACCAGCAGCACTTGTACAACAATATAAGTTAACTCGAGAGGGTATGTTTGCTGATCCTTGTGAATTATGTTATTATGCCCGGAAGAATTTGCGCTCTCAATTTCCCACCATTCTTGGGCCGGATCAAATGTATGGCGAATTTTAGGAAAAGTTTAGTTTAAAAAAGTCGTAAAATTGACGTTTGACGACCTAATAAAAATATCATTAATTTAATATGTAAAAACAATTAAATTTGGTATAAATTTTTCAGTAGAGTTCAATTACTTGCTAGTTGTGTTGCCTATGAAATCTCTATTAGTCTTATATTCATACCACCACAAGAACACTGAGAAAATCGCTAAAGTTTTTGCAAAAGTTCTTGATGCACAGATAAAATCGCCAGAACAAATAAATCCTGACAAACTTCAAGATTATGATCTAGTAGGCTTAGGTTCAGGAATTTATAGCGATAAACATCATAAATCTCTGCTTGACCTTGCTGATAAAATTCCGCCAGTCACTAACAGGAAAGCATTCATTTTCTCCACAAGTGCTATGATAGGAGAAAAAAAAGTCGCAAGAGATCACTCAAATCTAAGGGAAAAACTACAGTTAAAAGGCTACACGATTGTAGATGAATTTGCTTGTAAAGG
>JAEOTI010000567.1 GCA_016839955.1 Candidatus Hodarchaeota archaeon
AATATTTCTAAATATTCTAACTCTTTTTCGTAGGGAAAAATGAAAATGAAGTGCGTTACTCCCAGATTTTTGTATGCACTAAGTTTTTCAATAATAGTGTCTACTGTACCTATTAGAGCTCCCTCAATTCGTTTTTCATATTCTTCTAATGATATATTCCGCTTCTTTGCTTCCTCTTGTAGACCTTTAGCCATTTCTTCTTCATTTGAGTATACACGTACCCAAAAACCCAATGATCGTTTCAAAGGTTGCCTACCAAATTGTTTTGCATATTCATCCAATTGTTGAAAGATTTTTTGACATCTTTCTACAGTAAATGCCCATGCAAGATTAATTCCGTCTCCATACTTAGCAGCGATTTTCAACATTTTCTTTTTACCATACATCGTTCCTATCCAAAGAGTAGGGTATGGTTTCTGATAAGGTTTAGGAAAACAAAGAGCATTATCAAGTGTATCAGGCTGACCCTTGTAGGAAGCCCTTTATTCTGTCCACATTTTCTGTAATACTTCTAAACCTTCTACTAACTGTTCCAAACGAGTCTTAACTGATGGAAATGGAATGCCATAGGCATCATACTCAATTTCCTTCCAACCTGCACCATAACCCACTTCCAGTCTACCCTCTACCAGATTATCCAAAGAGGCGATTTTTTTGGCCATTATGCTTGGATGACGATATGAATTACAAAAAACGAGTGATCCGATTCTTAATTTGGAGAATTTTGTACCCATGTAGGTCATAACTGTAAGTGCATCGAAGGCACTTTTATCTACTGATTCCTTATTCATAAACATATGGTCTGAAACCCAAATGGTATCAAAATTACTTTTTTCGACAAAAGATGCGATTTCATCAACATCTTCTTTCGTGTATCCAAATTGTGGCTCTAATTGTAATCCGAATGACGTTTTCATGTTATTTTCCTTCCTACTTACGCCTTAAAGTAATCGTATATTACTTATCGAAAAAATAGGAGAGATTTTTTTCTTTATTCATCCGTAGACCGAAGTGTAATACATCATCATTATAAAAAAAGAGGAAAGAAGGTGAGGAATGCTGATTTATTCTTCTACAGATCCATTCTCACCATCAAAAATGAAGACTCCGTAAATAATCTAATAAATTATTTGAACTCTTCAGTTAACTAATCATTACTTCCATCATCTACAACACGAAGACAGCTTGAATTAGAAAGATGAAAATCATGATTAGTATCATTACACGCCTTTTCGTAAGTTTGTCTCTCAACTTTTCTCACAATTTTCTTTCTTTCATCTCAATCGAGCTTGTTTAGGTTCTTAATCCCAAGAAACAGTAATATTATTCCTAGAATTCCCACTAGTCCGGAATGAGCTAACGCTGCAATCCAATATCCTAAATTTAGTACAATACCGAAACCGATCATTAAAAATACGAATGGCATGATAATGGCAAAAACTCCTATTTGGATGTTGATTGGGTTTGCAAATGACTTTTCGTCCCACACTGGGTTAAATAGGTAAAGACCGAGGTAAAAGACAACAATTACTACACTGGTAATCAGATTTAGCCCTAGATTTGTTAAAATAATTTCAGTAGTGGAGTCAATGGCGCGATTAGTAATAAAAATCGAAGTAATAGAAGTTAATGGAATAACAATTAAGAGGTTCTGGACAAGTTTAATCTTCACAAGACGATAACTAGAAGACGGAGTTTGTTTGAAAATTAACAGGTTCTCTTTTCCTTGAAGAGTTATATCAGACGCTGCAAAAGCTGAAAGAAGATTAGTCATCACTAAAGTTGCAACGTAAGGCATAGCACCACCATTAGCGTTACCCAAGAGAAAGATCATTATAGCTGTGACCAAAGCAAGAACATATGCGATTTTAGTTAGATTTTTGACTGTCCGAAAGTAACTCTTGAAAGAACTGGATAAAAGAACTCCTGTGGATCCTCCTCCACCGATCCTCTTGATGGTACTATAGAAACGACTGTTTGGACTGGCTTTCGATGCAGAAAAAGTAGAAGGTTCTAGATTGTAAGCTCTTTTACTTACTAGGTTGCTTCCTCCGATCCATAATGAGCCAACAAAGAATAAAATCAATCCAAAGAACTGCATCACAGCTCCAGAGCTAACTGTCAAGATATTTCCAGGATTTTTTGCGAATTCTACAATTACTCCAGATCCCCAAGAGCTCGGAAAGTAAGTTAGAATATTCTGAACGAGTTCAGCAGTTTCAGGGTTCTGGAGAGCATCCATGTAACCTCCAACCAAGGCATAAATAATGAAAATGGGAGGAATGACTACTAACATCGCCAGACCTTTTCCTATGTCATTTCCTCGTGGTGACTTAGCAAGAATTGCTCTTAGAAGGATAGCTGTCACAGTTCCAATCCAAAGAGCTGAAGAAAATATTAGAAAAAAGATGAATAGGATTATTAAAATTTGAATGACGTCCAATCCTAATGGAACAAGTGCTGCAGTAAATAAACCTCCAAACAAACCAGCAAAAATCACATAAAAGGGTACTATACCTAAGAACTCACCTATAAGCAGGTCTCTAGGTTTAATTGGACTAGAAAGTACAAGTTCTAACTGTTCTGTTTTCACTTCTTGCAATGTAGAAGCTAATGGTAAGGTTACAAGCATCATGAAAATCATTAGGAGGAGAATCTGAATCCTGGCGACTGCAACCTGAGAGAGAAATATCGCTTCTATATCATCAGAGAACATGTCGATGATAGCAGGTGCTATCCAAAAAACCCAGACCGTTATTCCAGCGATTATACCATAAGGGAGATAAGGACGAAATCCACGAATTCTAGAAGTTGTTAGCCGATATTCAGTCTTCGCAATCCGCATCCACCCCTTATTGATACCGAAGTTCAATTGCTATGATTCCTCCAAGTCATTAACTCTTTCTCGTCAACCCCACCGGTTAGAGAAATAAAAGCCTCTTCCAAGGTTTTTTTTCCCGTCTGAGCTACAATGTCAGCAATTGTTCCAACAGCAATCAATTTTCCTTGATCGATAATGCCTATTCGGTCACAGAGTTCCTCAACGATAGGAAGAATATGACTGCAAATGACTACTGTTTTATCAGCTTGATCCGCAAGACCTTCAATCAGATTTTTTACCACTTTTGCTGCTCGAGGATCTAAACCCGCTGTAGGTTCATCAAAGAATAAAATAGGAGGATCGTGAATTAATGCCGCTGCAATAAGGACCTTTTGTTTCATTCCCGTGGAGAAACCTTCGAGCAGGTAGTCTTTCCTTTCATCTAAAGAGAATAATTTTAGGAGATCATTTATTCTTTGTTTCAAGGTGTATCCATCAAGATTATAGAGAGCTCCCATAAACTCCAAGAACTCATATGGACTGAGCTTGTCATATAGTCCTGGTGATTCTGCTAATAATCCAGTGATCGCTTTAATTTCTGTAGGAGATTCTGAAATCCTCAGCCCTTTTACTGTTGCATCACCATTTGTTGGCTTTATAATACAATTAAGAAGGCGAATAGTTGTTGTTTTTCCCGCGCCATTCGGACCAAGGAGTCCAAATGTTTCTCCTTCAAAAATTTTAAGAGATACTTCATCAGCTGCGTTTATCTCACCACCCTTCCCATAATATTTCGATAAATTGTCTGTAGCAATTATAATTTTTCTCTCAGAACTTTTATTATCAATTTTTTCCATTTTAAGCATTACTATTCACTTTCCGATTCATTCTCATTATCAAAAATGAAGACTCCGTAAATATCTGACTTCAAAGCCACAGAAATATTATGTGCTAACTGGAGGGAAGGGTTAAACTTACCTTTTTCAATATAAAGGATAGTTTCTCTTCTGACATTGACTCGTTTAGCTAATTCACCTTGTGTCAAATTGAATCTGGCCCTTAGTTCTTTGATTCTATTTTTCATTATACCCCCTTCCTTCTAACAATCAAATTAGTTGCTATGAAGATAACCGCCATTCCCAT